>JAUQXG010000550.1 GCA_030834765.1 Lutispora sp. | reverse complement strand
TTATAATAAGGTTCAAAAACATTTTCTAAATCTTTTGGATCGATTCCCACCCCATAATCACAAATACTTAGGTTAATTACTGAATCGTCCTCCTTTAGGTTAACATCTATTATAGAAGATCCGCTATATTTTATGCTATTATCTATAATATTTATTAATGCTTGTTTAAAATGATCTGAATCTATATCGTGCGTTACATCCTCTAGAGATTGCATTATGGTCACATTGCTTCTTTTCGCTTTATAATGCATGGAATCACATACATCTTCTATTAGTTTCTTTAAATTACATTTCTCAAAAGTAAGGTCAAAGTCGTATTTTTTCAATCGTGATAACTCAAGGAGCGTTTCAATCATTTTGAGCATTCTCTTGGCTTCAGAAGTCACGTGGAAAAGGCTTTTGTCTTTGACCTCTTGGCTATCTGTTTTCCATAGTAATTCAGAGTAACCTATAATTGTTGTAAGAGGGGTTCTGATTTCATGAGTAAAATTGTCAAAGAAGCTTTTTTGCTTTTCTTTTTCTTCTTTTAATTTTTGTATCATGCCTTGAATGTTATCAGCCATTTTGTTAAAAGTAATAGAAAGCTCTCCAACCTCATCATTAGATATAATATGGATGCGGCTATCAAGATCCCCTTTTGCAAAATGAGAGGCAACCTTATTGAGATTATTGATAGGATCCGTTATCTTATTTGATATGATTGAGCTCAGCATGATGATTAGGAGAGAAGCAGTGATAGTCCCTATGAGAAATATCCTTATGGTATTGGTTCTCATTAAATCTACTTCACTTAGATCGTAGATAAAGCCTATGGCATATGAATATCTGTTTCCTACATTTACTGGCATAGAATAATAAAAAGTTCTGCTTTTGCCAGAAGCAATAATATAAGATCTATTTCCATTTAGAGCTTCTGCAACTTCGGGCCGCAAATCTTTAGCTGGCTGCTCAAGAATATCCTCTGAATCTCCTAGAAGCTTATTATTGCCAAAAAGCTGGACTCGGCACTTTACGGTTTTTTTCAGCAATGCACATAAATAAGAAGCATCTTTTTCTAGGATTTGAGGCACATCAAATACACTAATGGTTTTGCTTAAAGAATATTGTTCAGTATAAATGGCTGCATATCTGCCTTGGCTTTGAAGATAGTTTAATGTTGTATTAAGATTATAATTATCGGTAATCCCAACGATGAGGGGGCCAATAATTAGCAACATCAAAACAAGAGCAGCAACATTGAGAATAATTATTTTATATTTTAGCTTCATAGTGTGGCCTCGAATTTATATCCAATAGAAAAAACAGTTTTAATAAAGTTGTTATAAATGCCTAGTTTTCTTCTAAGCCTTTGTATATGCATATCTACAGTTCTACTGTCCCCTATAAATTCGAATCCCCATACTGCTTCAAGGATATTTTCTCTTGAAAAGACTTTTCGAGGATTGTCACAAAGCAAAAGCAGCAAGTCAAATTCTTTCGGGGTAAGTATAACCTCTTCATTATCAATCAATACTTGCCTTTGCTTACAGCTTATCAAGATAGGTCCTATTTTTAGTTGATCATCCTCTTTGATTTCATTTTTATTTGTACGGCGGAGAACTGTTTTTACTCTTGCTATTAGTTCTCTGCTATCGAAAGGCTTGGTTATATAGTCATCTGCCCCTAATTCTAAACCATACAATTTATCTTTTATATCATTTCTTGCTGTCAGCATGATGATTGGGATATTAAGATATTGTAAGCTTTTACATACTTCATAACCGCTAATATCCGGCAACATTACATCTAATAAAATAATATCTGGAATATATTTTGGCGCTTTATCGAGAGCATCCAAGCCACATAAGCAGAAGTCAGTATGAAATCCGTCCATTTCCAAATTGATTTTAATTAAATCTACGATTGCCTGTTCATCATCTACAATTAAGATTTTCATAACAACACCTACCTCATATGAAATAATTATATGAATATATTAAAATTGTAACATTAAATCTCAATTTGCAAAACATTATCAATAAAAAAGATGTATCTGCATTTGCAAATACATCTTTTCTATTATAAAACTTTCTTCCTATTTTCGCTCTATAACACGCTTCGCTGCTTTTATGATATCTAAATAGGTAAGTCCATACTTTGTCATCAGTTCATCAGGAGTGCCTGATTCTCCAAAAGTATCAAAGATACCTATCATTTCAATAGGGACTGGCTGATTTCTTGAAACTATTTCTGCAACTGCGCTGCCCATGCCTCCAGTGATCTGATGCTCTTCGGCTGTCACGATTGCACCTGTATCATAAGCCGCTTTGATTAATATATTTTCATCAATGGGCTTTACAGTATGGAGATTAATTACTCTGGCTTCTATTCCTTCCTTTTGAAGTTCTTCAGAGGCTCTTAAAGCTTCAAATACCATTGAACCATTGGCAATGATTGAAACATCTTTACCATCCTTTAAAACATAGCCTTTTCCTATTTCAAATGGCGTATTCTCTTCTGTTACAATAGGAACCGCTTCTCGGCCAAATCTTAAATAACATGGACCATACATAGCAGCGGCAGCAAGGGTTGCTTTTTTTGTTTCTATGGCATCACATGGAACAACAACTGTCATATTAGGAAGCACTCTCATAATAGCGACTTCTTCCAGCCCTTGGTGAGTAGCTCCATCAGGGCCTACTGATATTCCTCCATGAGCACCACCTAGTTTCACGTTTAAATTCGAATAGCATATGGTAGTTCTAATCTGATCCCAAGCTCTTCCTGCTAAAAATACTCCATAAGTTGAAACAAATGGGATTTTACCAGCGATACTTAATCCTGCAGCAGTCCCAAGCATATCTTGCTCGGCAATGCCCATGTCTATAAATCTTTCTGGATATTTATCAGAAAACCAATCGGCTCTGGTTGATTTAGCTACATCAGCATCCAATACTACTACATTTTTATTTGTTTCCCCTAATATTAGCAGTGCTTCGCCATAACCATCCCTTGTTGGCTTATTTTTAATTTCCACATATATACCTCCTTATTCTCTTATTTAAGCTCCGCTAGGGCAAGCTCTAGTTCTTGGGCATTTGGAGCTTTTCCATGCCATTCAGCCTTGTTTTCCATAAAGCTGATACCTTTGCCTTTTATAGTATGAGCTATAATTACAGATGGCTTATCTTTACAATGTGCAGCTGCATCATAAGCATCTAATACTTGTTTCATATGGTGACCGTCAATCTCAATAACATTCCAATTAAATGCTTTCCATTTATCGGAGAGGGGAGATAATTCTTTAATGGAGGAGATGGGACCATCCAGTTGAACTTTGTTATAATCAACGATTGCACATATATTATTTAGTTTATGATGTGCAGAAGTCATCATAGCCTCCCAAACTTGTCCCTCGTTTAGTTCGCCATCACCTAGTAAGCAATATATTCTGAAGTTTTTATCATCCATTTTTGCAGCCAGCGCAACACCGTTAGCAATAGATAGACCTTGACCTAATGAACCACTGGAAGATTCTAATCCAGGAAGCCTGCAAAAATTTGGATGGCCTTGCAGACAACTACCTAATTTTCTTAGAGAATTCAATTCTTCAACAGGATAATAACCGCTTCTTGCCAATACAGAATAATGAACTGGGCATGCGTGACCCTTTGATAGAAAAAAACGATCTCTTTCTCCCCACCCAGGCTGCTTTGGATTGTGCTTCATTTTATTGAAGTAAAGGCCTACCATAAGCTCTACGGCTGAAAGTGATCCGCCTGGGTGGCCTGAACCTGCTTGGTGAATCATAGTGATGATATCTTTTCGTATAACTTTACATATTTCCTTTAAGTTTTCTTCCATAGAAATACAAAGCCCCTTTCTTTACAAATTCCTTATACTGTTAAGCAATATTATATCATAATAAATTGAATATATTTCCACTAGACATAAAAACATTAATATCATAATATTGTAAATTTTTATAGAAAACATAGTTGCAATAAGTTACAATATATTATGACTGTAAAATTTGGAGATGATGAAATGGCAGAAACGAAAAGCTTAACGGAAGGTAATTTATTTAACAATATTCTTGCTATGTCAATCCCATCTATGGTTGGAATGGTTTTTGAGATGCTCTATGAAATTATTGATATGGCTTGGGTTTCTAGATTATCCATTCATGCAGTGGCAGCTATTACTATTTTTACAGCCGTACTTAGTATTTTTGATATAGTAAATAGTGTAATAGGAACTAGCTCAGTAACACTGATCGCTAGATATTATGGTTCTGGTAATAAAGAAAAAACTATAGAAGTAATAGAACAAACAATCATATTTAAGTTTTTCCTTGCTCTGATTATTGGAGCAATAGCAGGCATTTTTGTTCCATATGCCTTAAGGCCTTTGGCAAATAATAATGAAATACTTGAAATGGCTATCATTTATGGTAGAATAAGACTTCTTACTTTGCCCCTTGCATATTCTTCTTATACAGTGAATACTGCTTTACGATGTATAGGTGATGCGAAAAAGCCACTCTATTTGATGTTGTTTACAGCTCTGTTAAATGCGATACTTGACCCAATTATGATATTTGATGTCATTCCTTTTATAAATATAAGAGGCATGGGACTTGGAATTGCGGGAGCTGCCTATGCCACAGTAATAAGTCAACTTTTATCATTTTTACTTGGCCTATATATTTTAATGTCAGGTAAAACGTTTATTAAAATTAGCTTTAAAAGAGGGATTTATTTTGTAAAAGATATCGATATGAAGCTTATCACAATAGGCTTGCCATCAGGTATAGAAACCTTATTTAGAAATATTGCTACTTTTATTATAATGAAATTTTTGACCATATATGGCGTTGCAGTTGTGGCAGCATATGGAATTTGCTCTAGAGTTGTGCAGCTAGTAATTATGCCAATATTTGGACTCGAAATGGGTACCAGTGTTATAGTAGGTCAATGCCTTGGCTGTGATAAAGCAGATAGGGCTGAAAAGGCGGTTTATTTGGCTGCGAAGGTTTCCTTTCTCATAATGATAGCAGCCGGACTTATACTTAATATTGTGCCTGATGTCATTATGAGATTTTTCACTGATCAACAAGAAGTTATTGCAGTAGGTGTCACTTATTTACGATACTTTTCTATAGCTGCTCTTTTTGCAGGACCTGCAGGAGCGTTAGCCGCATCACTATTTGGAGCGGGAGAAAATCTGCCTTCTATGATTGCTGGAGTATCAACGATTTGGCTTGTGCAAATACCACTTATGTACTTGTTTGTAAGCGTTTATAGACTGCCAATAAACTGGGTTTGGATAACTTATGTAGTGCAATACATTCTGCAATTTCTGATAATCGTATATTTCGTTAAAAAGGGTGATTGGAAACATAAAAGTATTTAGAATAAAACAGGTATAAGTATATTATAAATGATAGATAATGCTAATATGTAAGAATAAAAATAAAATTGGGGGTAAGTTTGTGGAAAATAAAGAAGCTAGAATATCGAAAAGAAATGAAATCTCTGACCAATTCAAGTGGAAGCTAGAGGACATGTATGAAACAAATGAGCTATGGGAAGCAGACTATAATAAAGTAAAAACAAATACTGTCAACCTCGTAAAATATAGAGGTAAATTAGGAGAATCTTCAGATGCTTTGCTTGAGGCTTTGAAAGTGAACTCAGAATTATCCAGGTTGTTTGAGAAGGTGTATACCTATGCTCATATGAGAAGTCATGAAGATAGCGGAAGAAGTCTTTATCAAGGATATGCTGACCGTGTAGATTCCCTTAGTGTAGAAGTATCCAGTGCCAATTCTTTTATGGTTCCTGAAATTTTAGCAATTGACGAAGAAACTTTGAGAAAATACATAAATGAGAATGAAAGTTTGAAGCTTTATGATAAAGCGATAAATGAGATTGTAAGAATGAAGCCTCATGTACTGAGCAGTGCGGAAGAAGAGCTTTTGGCGAAAGCTGGAGAACTTGCACAAGCACCAGGAAGTATATTTAATATGCTGAATAATGCGGACATAAAGTTTCCCATAATAAAAGATGAAAATGGCAATGAAGTAGAAGTGACAAAAGGAAGATATTCACAGTTGGTAGAAAGCACTGATAGAAGAGTGAGAAAAGATGCTTTTGAAGCCTTATATGGCTCATACGCGAAATTGAAAAATACATTGGCTGCTACGCTTAGTTCTAATGTAAAGGCAAATGTATTTGAGGCAAAGGTTAGAAAATATAAATCTGCAATGGAAGCTTCGCTGCATCCGGATGATATATCCCCAGAGGTTTATGATAATCTGATAGAAACGATTCATGATAATATGAAACTAATGTATAGATATATAGCATTAAGAAAGAAAATACTTAACTTAGATGAGCTGCATATGTATGATTTATATACACCTCTTGTTAAGGAAGAAAAGATGAAAATTACCTATGAAGAAGCAGTAAATACTGTTAACAAAGGGTTAGAAGTTTTAGGAGAAAAATATACTTCTGATTTAAAAAGCGGTTTTGACTCAGGTTGGATTGATGTATATGAAAATGAAGGAAAGAGAAGCGGAGCATATTCTTGGGGATGCTATGATTCTCATCCCTATGTACTTTTGAATCATACGGATAATTTAAACAGCATGTTTACTTTGGCTCATGAAATGGGGCATGCTCTTCATAGCTATTATTCTGATAAGAATCAACCATATATCTATGCTCAATATAAGATATTTGTTGCAGAAGTTGCTTCCACATTAAATGAGTCCTTGCTCATGGACTATATGTTAAAAACCACTGAGGACAAAAGAAAAAAAATGTATTTGTTGAATTATTATATGGAACAATTTAGAACTACAGTATACAGACAGACCATGTTTGCAGAGTTTGAAAAAATAATTCATCAAAAGGTGGAGGCTGGAGAAGCGCTGACTAATGAAATTCTTTCAAAGATCTATCATGATTTGAATGTACTTTATTATGGTACAGATATGGTTATAGATGAGTATATTGATTTAGAATGGGCTAGAATTCCTCATTTTTATACCAGCTTTTATGTATATAAATATGCAACAGGCTTTTCCGCAGCAACTTCTCTTGCACAACAGATTTTAAACCAAGTGCAGGATGCAATAGATAGATATCTGGAATTCCTGCAAAGTGGAGGTTCTGATTATCCAATAGAATTGCTGAAGAAAGCAGGAGTGGATATGACAACATCGGAGCCCATAAAGCAAGCATTAAAGGTGTTTGAGAATTTGTTGAATCAGATGGAAGAATTAATAGAATAAGAACAAAATATAGTATGTTTTTTTAATCAAAACCAGCAAATTTATTGCTGGTTTTGATTTTTAAGGTGCAAAATGCATGAGAAAAAGCATAAGAAGAAAACAGAAAGCTAAGGGGCTAAAGATTTTATTAAAAGGATATTTGTAGTTTTATTTAATGTATTTTAGATATTAATCTTCGCTGCTTGCCTTAGTAAAAGCCTCTTCCCTGACTTTGGAGTTTTAATTTAACCTTAACCTCGATTTTTGAATCACTTACAATTTTGTTCCAATCCGTATTAGGGTCCCTGCCAACCTTCGCAGCAGCAACCCTACCAAGGTCAAGATAATCTGCTTTATATTCTTCCTGCATTTTTTCAATAAAACTATAACATTGTTTTTCAATTTCTTTTTCCATGTCGTTCTGGAATTCTGAGATTTTTTTAGGATCCGTATTTAAATCCGTATAGATTTCATTAGCTATAAGGTCTGCATTGATATTTAGAGAGATTACAAATTTATAATTATTTCCTTGTATATAGCATTTTACTTTTCTTTTGCTTCTGGCTTGAACGTCAATATATTTATCCAGACTTTGTTTAATGGTAAGAACACCTGTTACATCATCTTCTCTCAACAGATTCATTATTTTAGCTTCTTTTATCGAAAGATAGGTTTGCATTTTATCTCCCTGAAACAATGCAAACCCTGTAAGCCTAGGCAAATTATTCTCTATATCAATATATGGTAAAACCAGATTCCTACCTTCAGCATCGATTCTTACATATAAATCCATAAGTGTATAGTTTTTTGATACGAAATTGTTGCTTCTAGCATTTCTTATTATCCCCTCTATGTAATCAGCAGAGCTGGGATAACTTTTTATGCTTAAGTTTAGATAATCTTCGACTCTTCCTTTGCACACTATGGCTATTCCCATATCACTTATATTAGAGTTTACAAGTAATGAATTCAATAATCCATTAATACCATATCTGCACATATCTTCTGACATAATAAATATCTTTTCCAGCCCTAATACAAAGCTTCTGTTGGCTTTAGTTTGTCTGTCTTCTCTAGTTTCACCTATTGTTTCTCCTCTGCCTATTCTTACAAAGGAGGTGGGGTTATTTTCATCTTGAAAGTCATATACGCTAACCGGGAAACTGTAAATGGTCTGCCCATTATTCAACTTCTCCAAATCGCATCCTAGTGCGGAAGGAATATCTAGATCCTCTACAACAGTCGTATCAACACCGCTGAGGAAATATATATACAATATTAAAGATAAAATTATGATAAACCAGACATAATACTTCTTCATTCCATCACCTTCGTCTATGAATTGATTTTTATTTAACGTTTGGATGATTTGTAATCCTTTATACATCCTAGTATTGCTATAGCTGTAATAAAGGTAAGGTTAAAAATTGTAATCTTGGGTATAACATTCCCAAGAAAAGCTCTCCTTATGGTCTCCGATTTATATAGAGTTGAAAGAAATATCATAATGGGTACTAAAGCCATGCAAAGCCAGGTAACTTTTATTTTTGTCATATCATGGAGTATCGTTGTTATACAGAAAAATTCATTTGAAATTGTTTTGAATATGATTAAACTCCATAGAAACATGAATACATATCTGAAGTTATTTATTATTGGAAGCTTTATACTTTCCGTAACGAATATAAATGACCATATAGTTTTTGGTATGATCTCCTGGCCTAAGTAGAATATGACTATAAAAACGCACCAAGCATATAAAATAGTAGTGATGAAAACACTTTTATAGGCTGCCTTAGGAACATCTACATCATTTCCTGCAAAGGGATGAATAATAAGCAGTATCTCCATAGTAGCATATACAAACGCTGTATCTACGCTGCCTTTTATAATATTACTGATGCCAGAACCAAATACAGGAGAAAGGTTTAAAAAGCTTCCCTCCCTTAGGGCAACTGTTGAAATCCCTACTAGGGCTAATGTAATAAAAAATATTATGGAATTAACTCTGGCTAGTGCTTTTATTCCCTTTGATGCTGAATACGCGGCTAGTATGAATGCTACGGTTAATATTTTTGTGGGAGTCAAAAACCATACAGCATAAACCCTTAAAATATTTGAAAACCCATTGGCTACAGCAGAAGCATATATGAAAAATTGCAGCATAAATAAGAAGTTAAGGAAGCTGCCTAAGAATTTTCCGAAATACTTTTTGCTTATGGAAAGTATATTTTCATTGGGATGCTTCTTTATTATAAAGCTGCTTATAAAAACAACATAGATGGGATAAACAGAACCTAAAATTGATGAAATCCATCCATCTTGCTTTGCGGTCTTCATTAAATCGTTTGGTAAACTCAATATGCCGATTCCTACTAAGCATCCCACCATAAAAATTGTAATTTCAAAATGTGTAAGAGTATGATTTTCATTCGTTTTCATTTTCAGAATCCTCACCATCATACTTGAAATCAGACTGTCTTATTTTATCATTATTAGGGATTGTTGCTGGTCTTTTATTCATCTTCCACATAGGCACTCTTATAAAAGTATCTTTTTGATCGCCTTTATGCATTGGAAGATAGGGTACTCCAAAGCTTTCAAGAGTGCATAGATGAACTATTATAAAATAACATCCGGCAGCTATGCCCAGTATCCCCAACGCATTTGCTAATATTATCATAGGAAACCTGAGAAGCCTTATAGAAAGTGCCATATCATATTTTGGAATGACGAAGGAGGCTACGACTACTATTCCTGTTATCAATAATGCTGTAGGGCTGACGAATTTGGACTTTACAGCGGCATCACCTATTATTATTCCCCCAACCACACTTAAGGTTGGAGCAATCTTACTTGGCAACCGCAATCCTCCTTCTCTCAGAAATTCTATTATTAATTCCATGGTAAGAATTTCTAGTACCGGTGTTAATGGTATTCCAACTCTGGATTGGATAATTGGTGTAATAAACTTGATAGGAATCAATTCTGCATTGAATTTTATCAGCGTAATATATATAGCAGGCAGAAATACGACAACTAAAATAGAAGAAAATCTTAGCAGTCTTGTAAAGTTGGCAACAACTGTTCGTTCATAGTAATCTTCAACGCCATGGAAAAATTGAGTAAAAAGCGAAGGTGCTGTTAAAACAAAAGGTGTACCATTCAAAATTATGGCAACTCTTCCCTCCATGAGATAGGATACAACAATATCCGGCCTTTCAGTACCGTATGTTTGGGGAAATAATGAGTATGTGTTCGTTTCGATAAGCTGTTCTATAACGCCTGTAGCTGTCACATAGTCTACGTCTATCTTAGCAATTTTTTTGGTTATTTTCTCCAAAATAGTTTTGTCAGCTATATCCCTTATGTATACCATTGATAATCTGGTTTCTGATCTTCTCCCAATAGTGAAATCTTCAACTGACAAATTTTTATCCTTGATGATCCTTCTTAGAATACTGATGTTTGTATCGATATTCTCAACAAAGCCCTCACGTGAGCCTCTGATGGCAGTTTCGTTTATAGGCTCTGATATCTGTCGATATTTTCCTCCAGATGTATTAATAATTATAAATTCACATATTCCATCCATTATGAGCAATGTATTGCCTTCTTTTATTGAGGAGATCGTATCCTCATAAACCCTTGTAATACTGGTGCTAACGGGTATATATTTTTTGCATAGATATTGTGAAGCGTTTTCAACTTTATGTAAGTTTTCAACGACACCAAACATAAGAGGCTTTAATATATCTCTATCAATAATGTTTTTGTTTACGATGTCATTGATATATATTATAGCGGCATCCATGGGTTCAATAGTACCTAAATAAATCTCTTTTATAATAATTGTACTTTCAAGTCCTATGCTATTTTTTATATTCTCTATTGTTTCATTAAACTTAATCATAATATCACCTAGTAATATGTTGCTTATACTATCGTAAAGTTATGTAATGGATTTATATTTATTAAAAATAGATGGCTACAATAAATTAGACAC
>JAUQXG010000549.1 GCA_030834765.1 Lutispora sp. | reverse complement strand
CTGCCGCTGGTTGAATCATTGAAATCTTGAAATTCTTGCTTAGTAAAATATACGGAGTAAGGGTCTCCTAATACTTCAAACATCCCCTTGGTAGCACCATCTAAAAGCTTATTCTCATCAACTGCTTCTACATAATTATCTTTTATATATTCTTTTAAACTCAATATTTTTTTCATTTCCATAAATACATTATAATCCGCTTTTGAAATAACAATCCGCTCTCCCAAGTTCACAGTGATCACATTTGTTGCAACAAATGTTGCAAAGCAAGAAAGTATTATTAATATAATTCCCCATACCAGTGCGGTTCTCTTTTTTATCATCAACTTTCACCTCAATTAAATTTACCTCAGCTACTATATGTCTTTTATATAAAATTACCCATTAAATTATATCACATCATCCTCTCACAATATATTTAATTATTCCACCAAACGAAAAGTTAAAACACAAAATAAAAAAATTAATTAGGTAATAAGTTTACCTTATTACCTAATCAATTATATTAAAAATCTTGCTTTAATATTACTCTTTACTACATCTATCACACAAACCATAAATTTCAAACTTATGGTTTGTAGGTCGAAAATTCATACTTTTTATTTTTTCTGCTAAATGATTCTCAATATATGGGCACATATCAATTTGTATCATTTGACCACACTTATTGCATATTACATGATGATGGTGATCTAATCCATTTAATTCGTAATGATTCACTCCATCCACTATAGAAAGCTTCTCCACTATTTTATGATTCGTAAGCAGCTCCAAATTTCTATATATTGTAGAAAAGTACATTTTACTGTTCTTATTCTTAACCAAAGTAAATATTTCTTCCGCAGTATGATGCCCTGGATTTTCTATCAAAACATCAATAATGATTTTTCTCTGCTCTGTCAACTTGCAGCCTATATCTTTTAGGTGTTTATAAAATTCTGTACCAGTCATCTCTACCTCTCCCTGCAGCTATGCTGCACAAATTGAATTGATAAAGGCGATCGCCTTTTTCAAACTTGCACTTCCTTAAATTTTAAAGGAATATATAATCCAATACATATATTCCTATATATAATTTATATCACAACATCTTTCATATGTGAATACTAGTTGGCAAATGATATAATAAAGTCATATACAAATGATATATTTAATGGACTACCAGATAATGAAAAGGAGGAAACAATATGACAAAAGTTGTTGAACGATTTCTCAGATACGTTAAATATGATACAAAAAGTGATGAGGAATCAACCCTTAAGCCAAGTACAAAGAATCAGCTTGTCTTTGCTAAGTCTCTTGCTGATGAACTGACAGAGATTGGGCTAAGTGACATTTCTTTAGATGAAAATGGCTATGTTATGGCTACTCTTTACTCAAACATTGAAAAAGCTCTTCCAGCAGTAGGCTTCATAGCTCATATGGATACAAGTCCTGATATGTCAGGAACTAATGTAAATCCAAAGTTGATAGAGAATTATGATGGAAAAGATATTATACTAGATGCCGAGGAGAATATCATACTAAAAACCGAAGAATTTCCTGATATTAAAAATTACATAGGACAAACACTTATCACTACTGATGGTACTACATTACTAGGCGCTGATGACAAAGCAGGAATCGCAGAAATTATATCAGCTATGGAAGAGCTGATTAATCATCCAGACATTCCCCATGGAACTATTAAAATAGCCTTTACCCCTGATGAAGAAATAGGCGCTGGAGCAGATGCTTTTGATGTAGAAAAATTTGCTGCCGATTTTGCTTATACAATAGATGGCGGTACCATTGGTGAATTAGAATATGAAAATTTTAATGCTTCAAAAGCTAAGGTTACCATTAAGGGAAGAAATGTTCATCCAGGATCTGCTAAAAACAAAATGAAAAATGCAGTACTCATAGGTCATGAATTTCAATCCATGTTACCTCAAGATGAAACGCCAGCAAATACGGAAGGCTATGAAGGCTTCTTCCATCTTGATAGCTTTAACGGCAATGTAGAACAAGTTCATATGTCCTATATTATCCGAGATTTCAATTTAGAGCATCTACAAACACGTAAATCACTTATCAGTGATGCTGTAAACCAGATCAATCTCAAATATGGAGAAGACACTGCTTCAGTAGAGCTGAAAGATCAATACCTAAATATGAAAGAAAAAATCAAACCTGTGATGCATATTGTAGATAATGCAAAGTTGGCTATGGAGCAAGTTGGCATCAAGCCTTTAATTCGCCCTATAAGAGGAGGAACAGATGGTTCTCGCCTTTCTTATATGGGTTTACCAACTCCTAACATCTTCACTGGGGGCGAAAATTTCCATGGACGATTTGAATACATACCTGCCTTCGCAATGGAAAAGGCAGTTGAAGTAATCCTAAAAATAGTAGAAATATATTCTAAATAATATAAAAAGCAATAGAAGGCTCATGAGCCTCCCATTGCTTTTTTAAATTATATTTTCTATTGGTTATAATAATCGTAAGTCAGCTTTGTGATTTTTCCTATTGCTTTGTGTACGGTTTCTGGATTTCCAAAATCCTTTGAAAGAATGGATATGATAAAATTCTTTTTAGGTCCATATACTATACCTGCATCATGTTCATGTTGATTGATAGCCCCAGTTTTATGAGCTACAACAGTGTCCTTTGGCAAATACAGCGGAAGCTTCGTTTTATTCGGAAGTCTTTTCATTAAATCAAGCATCTTTTGGTCGTATTCTTTTCCTAAGCAATTATTGGTGTACATCTTTTCATACAAAAGATTTAAATCTCTTACTGAAGTAGCATTTTTTACACCCTTTGGACCTGCTATAACAAAGTACCAGCCAAGTACTGTATCCTTACAGCCAAGTTCTTTGATTCTATCATTTATATATTCAAATCCAAGCTCTCCTACAATGATATTGGCAGCTGTATTATCACTTATGGTTATCATCATCTCAATAAGCTGGTCTATGGTTTTAACGGTACCTTCTTTCATTCCTTGTAAGCTTCCAGTCCCGCCTACTTTCATACTGTTTTTCAATACTATTTTTTTATCGAGATCTAACTCACCGTCTTTTGCTTTTTTATATGCTGCTTCCATTACAAACACTTTGATAACACTTGCAGCTTTAAGCTGTGTATCATTGATATATACTGTATTCCCTGTTTCCAAATCCTTAATACCGATTGAAAAATAGCCTGTCTCTTTTTTTAATAATTCATTGATTTTAGATTTCAATTCCAAATCTTCAATACCATTTTCTATTTTTATAATATCTGAAGGCTTTTCTTCAGCCTCATTGCTGGATTGAGGATCTTGAATATCCTTAGGCGGCTCTGTATTTATTGTTTCAGAAGTTTGAGGCTTACCATCATTATTCCCAACAACAGGAAGAGTATCTTTGGCCTTGAGACTTCCGCTAACCATGCTTATTATAGAAGCTGTGACAATGACCCCTGCTGCTGCAATTATAAATTTATTCTTCATTTGTTTCCCTTTCTGCAGCTATGCTGCACAAAATAGAATTGAAAAAGGCGATAGACTTTTTCAAAATTCCTCCAACAAGCTACTTTAGCTCCATTCCGTAGATTTTACCTGTTCTAGATGCATATACCATATAGTTATTAAATACAGAAGGTGATGCCTCTACATATGTGTCTTGATTCATTTGCCCAAGAAGAGTCCCTGTCTTTCCTTCTATCAGTCTTATCATGCCGTTTCTTTCGGCCTGTATAATATATGATTTGCCATCCTTATTATAAACATCTACTGGCGAACCCCATGAATATATGGTAAGATCATGCTTCCATACTTGCTTCCCTGTTTTTTTATCTAATGCTAAAAGAGCTCCACCGTCAAACTTACCATATCTGCATAAGCTTATTATCACTAAATCCTTTATATCGTCTTTTCCTACTATGCTGGTTCCAAGCATACCTCCATTAGAAGGGCTGTCTCCAAACCTTGAAAAGCATGGGTATTTGTTTTCCCAAATAATTTCGCCTGTTCTGGCATTTATTTTCATGAATTTTGAAATACCTTGTTCTCCTTGCTTGTCTACTTCATTTCCAGTATATAAATAAGGTACTCCATCTTCAACATCAACTGTTATTGTAGAATCTGTATCATCCAGATTGTGCAGTGCCCACACTTCATTTAAATCTGTATCAAGGCACTTTATAGTTCCACCATTATCAGCAAAGAATAATAGATTTTCGTATCTTGCTAAAGAGTTTTCAATTCCTAATGAGCTATTGATTGGTTTAGTACTTTTATCTGTTTTGCTGTAAACATACTTTTGAACTTCTGGATCAATTGTAATTGTTTTTTC
>JAUQXG010000548.1 GCA_030834765.1 Lutispora sp. | reverse complement strand
AATCTTGTATTGCCTTCGTAACAGAGTTTACGGTTGAACTTATTTCTTCTATAGATGCAAGAATTTCTTCTGTGCTTGCTGCAAAATCCTCAACTAATTCTTCTACCAGTCCAGCATCCTGCATGTACTGTGCACCTGTATCCACTAATGTGACATAATCGGCTATTACTTGAGTATCTATAAACTCCAATATATCATTTGTGTTGGAAGAAAGCTCTGAAACTGCATCCTTCACTTCTTTTGTAACAGCCTGTATATAAGAAACTGCTTTTGTGGATTGTTCCGCCAGCTTCCTGACTTCATCTGCCACCACAGCAAAGCCTCTTCCTTGCTCACCAGCCCTAGCTGCCTCTATGGCTGCATTCAATGCCAATAGATTGGTTTGTGATGCAATATCTGAAATCACTTGAGACATTTTTTGAATTTCCGATACGACTTCAGCTTTCTCTATTGCTTTCCGTATTAAAACTTGCTTGCTATTATATATTGTATTGGCATATTCACTGGATTTTTCTGCATTAGCCTTCATATCCATGGCTCTTCCTGCTATTTGCTTTGAAGTAGCGCTGCCATCTCCTGCTCGTTCTGCCAGTTGTCTTGTTGATGTGGATACTTCGTCTAAAGAAGCATTAATTTCTTGTGTAGCAGCACTGCATTGTTCCATATTTGCTGCCATATCATCGGTAGTTTGATTAATATTTTCTGCCTGTGAAGAAAGCTCTTCTACTGTTGAACTTAAATCACTGCTTGCTCCGCTCATATTTGAGGCGCTGGTGGATATTTCTTTGAGTAAGTCTCTCAAGCTTTTCGTCATATTATCAAAGCCCTTTGCCATAGACCCGATCTCATCTTTCCTATCTAAGAAAGTAGGTGGCATATCTATTGAAAAATCACCCTTGGACATATGTAAAGTATGGTTAACAGTGGCAGTTAAAGGATCTGATAAAAGTTTTTTTACTAAAAAAGCGATGATTACATAAGCGATAAGCATCACTACCACCAAAGAAATAATAACACCCATAGCCATTGCGTTTGTATGCTTGGTAAAGTCACTAGTTGAAAAAGTAGCTACAATTGTAGAATCATTTACTTTCTCAAATAGTGCATACTTTTCCACATTATCGTATGTATATTTCAAGCTGCCTTGACCAATTTGAATGATATCCTTGCCCCAATCATATTCCCCTATGTTAATACCTATACTCTTTGGAGATAGATGGGCTACAACCATGTTGTTTTTATCTACAATGTATACATAACCTTCTTTCCCTAATTTTATTTTATCAATAATACTTTGAATATTTGAGTTCGGCTCCGCCATCACACCTTTAACAATGTTTAGGGAGTTTTGCATTTCCTCTTTCATCATGTTATTTGCTATGTTATAAGTTGTTTTGTAGCCATAGAAACCAACAGATGAAACAGAGACTAAAAGTATGATTACTATTGGAATTAGAATTTTTGATTTGAGCTTCATATAACTTTCTCCCCCTCTATAATATTAGTCGAATAAATTATTGGTATTAAATTAGGTACTTTATTAGTTAATAACTATTACAGGTTATATTATAATATCATATCCTATAATTCGATAATTTTCAACATAAATCGTTAAAAAATGTAAGTTTTATAGGTATTATATCCTATATGTAAAATAAAACAAAAGTCTTGCATATGAATTCATGTAGGACTTGATGCTAAAATGTAACGGCTTCGAAGCCAGGCAATCTTTTCTTATCTTATATAACAATAGAGTACTGCTCTTTGTTAAGCATATCATCTTCCTATTTCATTGAGTCCTATCATTTGAATACTTGTATTTTCCCGCCAAAGCAATATAATAATGAATATATATTATAAAAAACAAAGGTGGTCTTTCTTTTTGTCAAAAATGAAAATTAAAATCATAAAAAATGGCCCTTATCTTGTATCAGGGAATATACCCTTATCAGAAAAAGTTATTGTTTCCAAAGGAAATTCATATGAATTTGAAGAAGGGCATATCCTTCCTCAATCTGAAACCTATGCCCTATGCCGCTGTGGAAAATCAAAGAACCCCCCCTTCTGTGATGGATTCCATGAGAAATTCAATTTTAATGGAACTGAAACTGCATCAAGAGCCGATTATGCACAAAGGATTGTTGAAAAGGTTGAAGGCCCGGGCCTTGACCTATTAGATGATGGTAGATGTGCCTATGCACGTTTTTGCCACAGAGAAAAAGGAGATGTGTGGCATCTCACAGACAACTCTGATGATCCTGAATATAAAAGGGAGGCTATTAAAGCAGCTTGTGACTGCCCTTCAGGCAGGCTTGTAGTTGTAGATAAAGACGGGGTGGTTATTGAACCTGAATACAATCCTTCCATTGAAATTCTTCAGGACCCTGAAGAGGAAGTCAGCGGTCCAATTTTTGTGAAAGGCAATATCCCCGTGGAATCTTCAGATGGTTTTGCTTATGAAACAAGAAACAGAATCACCCTTTGTCGATGTGGTAAATCAAGAAATAAGCCATTTTGTGATGCCACACATATTCCAATAGGTTATTTAGATCATAAGTAAAAGCTCATAAACATATATTAGATGATATGTAGAGTTGTACAGGTATTAGAAAGTAAGAATATAGGGAATTATAAAATAATGATTTATTCTATAAAAGAGGTGTTTTTATGTGGTTTTCAAAATCAAAGGAAGAAGTTTTAAAAGAATTTAATGTGAATCCTTTAACAGGTCTTAGCAATGAGGAAGTCAAGCTGCGACTTGATAAGTATGGTGAAAACAAACTGAAGGGCAAGCCCAAGAAAAGTTTGGTCACTCTGTTTTTTGCCCAGCTTAAAGATATGCTTATCTATGTACTTTTAGGAGCTTCTGTAATTACCATAGCAATTGGTGAATATGTAGATGCTATCATCATTCTTTTAGTTGTTGTCCTAAATGCAGTCATAGGAGTTGTACAAGAATATAAGGCTGGAAAGGCAATTGAAGCACTTCAGCAATTGACTACTCCGAAATCTCTTGTCAGACGTGATGGAGAAGTGAAAGAAATCAACTCTGAAGAGATCGTTCCTGGTGATATTATTATTATAGATGCTGGTAGGTTTATCCCGGCTGATATTAGGCTAATAGAAAGTGCAAATCTTCAAATAGAAGAATCTGCTCTCACTGGAGAATCTGTACCTTCAGATAAGAATGCTAATGATATTTATGAAGATCCAAAAACACCCATCGGCGACAAGTCAAACATGGCATTTATGTCTACCCTTGTTACATATGGCAGAGGCGAAGGAGTTGTTGTGACAACAGCCATGTAAACTGAAATTGGTGAAATCGCCAAAATCCTTGATGAAGATAATGATGAAATGACACCTCTGCAAAAGAGACTGGAAGAGCTGGGCAAAATACTTGGATTTATAGCAATTGGAATATGTGGGCTTATATTTATCATTGCCCTATTTCAAAAGAGAGATTTATTTGAAATGTTCTTAACTGCAATAAGCTTAGCAGTTGCTGCAATTCCTGAAGGTCTAGCTGCTATCGTTGCTATCGTATTAGCACTTGGCGTTACTAGAATGTCCAAAATCAATGCTATCGTAAAAAAGCTGCCAGCAGTTGAAACATTAGGCTCTGTAAATATTATCTGTTCAGATAAAACTGGCACCTTGACTCAAAATAAGATGACAGTTGTCAAGCACTACATATTCAATAATCTAAAAGATGTATCTACCACAGAAACCAGTTTTAAAGTTTCTAAAGATGAAGCTGAATTAATCAAATCCTTTGTTTTATGCTCAGATGCTACCTTCGAAAATGGTGAAAGCACTGGAGATCCTACAGAAGTAGCTTTAGTCATATTGGGTGATAAATATAATCTTACAAGAAGAGATTTGAATGCAAAGCATAAAAGAGTTTCTGAAAAACCCTTTGATTCAGATAGAAAGCTCATGTCAACTTTAAATGAAGAGGAAAATGGCTATAGAGTTCATACTAAGGGTGCAATTGACAATATATTAAAGATTTCAACCAATGCTCTTGTAGATGGCAAGGTCGTACCATTAACAGAAGAAATGAAATCTAACTACTTAAGCATAGCCGAAACAATGTCTGATGATGCCTTAAGAGTCCTTGGTGCAGCTTTTAAAGATACAAAGAGCGTAATAGCCCCCGAAGAAATGGAAAAGGACTTAACGGTTGTAGGATTAGTAGGTATGATAGATCCTCCAAGGCTTGAGGTTAAGGATTCTATAAGAGAAGCCAAGCTTGCAGGAATCACTGCTATAATGATCACAGGAGACCATAAAAATACAGCAGTTGCAATCGCAAAACAGCTTGGAATCGCAGATTCTATAGAGCAGAGCTTAACAGGTGCTGAAATAGACGATTTATCAGATGAAGAGTTTTCAAGAAGAATCAATAATTACAGAGTATTTGCCAGAGTTTCCCCTGAGCATAAGGTTAAGATTGTTAAAGCCTACAAGGCTCAAGGAAATATCGTATCTATGACTGGTGATGGTGTAAATGATGCTCCTTCATTAAAGTATGCGGATATAGGTGTTGCTATGGGTATAACCGGAACAGATGTTTCTAAGGGTGCCAGCGATATGATATTAACAGATGATAACTTTACAACCATCGTCCATGCTATTGAAGAAGGTAGAAACATTTATAATAATATAAAGAAGGCTGTTATATTTCTTTTATCCTGCAACCTAGGAGAAGTTATTACAGTATTTGCTTCTATTCTATTCTTTTGGCCAGTGCCGCTCTTACCTACACAGATATTATGGATAAACCTAATAACCGATACATTGCCAGCTATCGCTTTAGGTATTGACCCTGGTGATAAAGATGTGATGAAAAAGAAACCTAGAGACCCTAGAGAAAGCTTCTTTGCAAAAGGAGCCGGAGTTAGAGCTATTATCGGGGGTACATTAATAGGTATCTTAACTTTAGCGGCTTTTTACTTCGGATTGAATGAATATGGCTATAGCCTTCATTCAAAAGATATCCCAGAGGATGTACTTACTTATGCTAGAACAATGTCCTTTGTTGTACTTGCTGCTTCACAGCTATTCTACTCATTAACCGTACGAAATTCAACGAAGTCCATATTCCAAATTGGATTGTTCTCTAATATGTATCTGATTTGGGCAATCATTGTAGGATTTATTCTTCAGCTTGGCGTGATATCTATACCATTCCTTGCAAATGCATTTAATGTGCATAATCTAAGCTTAAGAGATTGGGGCTTAGTCATTGTCTTTGCTTTAGTTCCATTAGCAATGAATGAAATAATCAAAGTATTTATGAGAGCTGCCGGGAAAGATGAATAAAAGATTTTGATTATCTTATAGAATACAAAGAAGTAGTCTGTCAAAGAATGAAATTGACAGACTACTTTTTTATATGTTGATTTCATCTTCCCTTTTAGTTAATTCCTTCATAGCTTCCTCTTTATCCACATTACAAACATCTTTCTATATCAGGAATCATGTCTTCTGGATGAACAGTAGATTCAAAACGATTTACAACATTCCCGTCTCTATCAATAAGGAATTTTGTAAAGTTCCATTTTATAGAGCTGTCCGAATAACTTTTCCCATACTTGCTTTTTAGCATAACTTCCAATGCCTTATTTTTTATTCCTTTTCCAAGTCCTTCAAAAGTAGTTTGACTAGTTAAATATTTAAATATTGGGTCTGCGATTTCTTCTCTTACATCAACTTTTTCAGATAACGGAAATGTAACACCAAATCTTATCTTGCAAAAACTCTCTACTTCCGTATTGGTGCCAGGCTCTTGTTCTCCAAATTGGTTACATGGAAAACCTATTATAACAAGTCCCTTTTCTTTATAAGTATTATAAAGCTTTTCAAGCCCTTCATATTGGGGAGTAAAGCCACATTTGCTTGCAGTATTCACAAAAATTAAAACCTTTCCTTTATAATCAGAGAGAGCTACTTCATCTCCTTGAATTGTTTTAAAGGAATAATCATATATAGCCATAATCATTCTCCTTTCAAATCTTTATATTTATTGTTTGCAATTCAATTTTATACAATTTAATTTGCTTTGTCAACGATTTATATTTTCAATGCCTTATTACAGTCTAAAAACATCATTAACTCTTCACTTATTTAAATTGTCACATCTTTATTTTTACTATTCTCAACAACCACATTTAAAAATTTAGTTGAATAGGATAATGTCCTTGTAGGACAAACATCTACACAATGACCACATCCTACACATCTAAGTTCTGCAACATCTTGACCATTTTGTGCTTTTTCTTTAATTTCTATAGACATAGGACATGTTAAATTGCATTGATTACATTGTATGCATTCTGTGTTATCCGTGACTATTTTCTGACCAGCAACTTTTCCCAGAAAACTCAAAACAGTTCCCAATGGACAATAGTAGCAATATCCTCTGCCCATAAAGGCTACCCAAAAAAACATAGCCACTAATAATTCTGTACTTAGATATTTATATGTCTCTATTTTGCTAATCATTTTAATATCTCCAGGCAGTGATATCCCTGCCAAAACCATTATCCAATAAAAGGTGAAAAAAAGTGCAATCATAAGGAATATCCATCTTAAACTAGAAAGGATCTTAATCCTATGAGGCTTTAATCTACTGGTCTTCCCAACTAAGGGAAATGCCGGAGCAAATACTTCCGCTGCAAAGCCATTAAAAAGACATAGGGTAGAACACTGCCATCGTCTGCCAAATAATAAGGTTCCTAAAACTACTATCATGCACATACATACATAAAATATCAATGCAGTTGTTATTCCTGTTACTCCCCATAAGGGGAATCGGCTGATATAAAAAGAAGAGTTTGGATTGAGTAACTGCAAGGGAGTCGTAGTCCATGGCAATGGCATTGTAAAAAAGTATAATTCAGTATTGTTTAAAAGCATAGGCGCCACAATATGTATCATTAGCGCAGATATAGTAATACCAATCAAATTTCTTTTTCTCATGGTAATTACACTAGATGTGCCTATTATTCTCAATGTAAGAATACTGCATATCATGATAAATGCTGCCTTTATCCAGTTTTCATAAAAATGCCAAAACCATCTGATAAAGTTTGCTGTTGCTTCTGTTGCATGGCTTGCATATCCATAATTTAGGCCAGCTATCGCAATGCACAGGATAATATATATCCAAAGCATAGCTTTTAGGATTTTTAATTCTATTGTGTTATTTATTTTCATAATATCCTCTTTTCATACAGATTTAACATCAGCGGCTGTCATTCCTATATGCTCCCGAATCTCTTTTCATATATAAGGATTCTCTATTCTAGATATTGCATATCTATGCTTCTATTCCACTAATATTCTTCTCTCCAAGCCTTAGCCGTACAAAAGTCTTCCTGATCATGCTATATATATCTATATTATCAAAGGGACTTAATTTCTACAATATTTAATAGCTTAGCAGCTTTAATGTCTGGCACTTAAATACAACCCAAACTTTTAGCCCATAAACCCTTGACATTTTTAAATTGCCATTCTATAATAAATGCAAATGCGAATCATGTGCATTTACATATTATATTCGCTGTATTTACATAGAAAGGGGTTGAGATATCTGTATGTATGCAGATAAAGTTCTCATTTGCAAGGATTGCGGGCAGGAATTCATCTTCACCGCTGGAGAACAGGAGTTTTATGCAGAAAAGGAATTTCAAAATGAACCTCAGCGATGCAAAGAATGCCGCCATAAACGGAAAACACAAAGAAACGAAGGAGGTATCCAAAGAGAATTATTCACTGCCATATGTGCTGATTGCGGCAGAGAATGCAAGGTTCCCTTTAAACCGTGTCAAGTCAGGCCCATTTATTGCAGAGAATGCTTTGAGCGACACAGTCAGTAAAACAATGATATTTTATGAGCAAATATCCTAAGGAGGAGTCAAAATGAAAAAAATTGCAAGTTTATTATTATCTCTTATGTTAGTCATATCTTTATTAGGGGGGTGCACGCCAACACCAAGTACTCCATCTGTGAATCCTTCTGAGAATTCTGGAATTACGGAAAAGCTATCGGTCTATGCCAGCTTTTACCCCATGTATGATTTCGCATTAAAGGTGGGCGGAGATAAAATTGAAATCGCCAATATGGTTCCGGCAGGTACAGAACCACATGATTGGGAACCCACAGCATCCGATATCACCAATCTGGAAAAAGCCGATGTCTTCATTTATAATGGCGCCGATATGGAACATTGGGTGGACAAGGTTTTGGAGTCTCTTCAAAACAAGGATTTAATTGCTGCAGAAGCTTCCCAAGGCCTTACTTTGCTGGAAGGACATCATGATGAGGAAGAGGATGAAAACGCTGAAGAGGAAGAGGAGCACCATGATCCCCATGTATGGCTTAGCCCAATAAAAGCTAAAAGAGAAATGGAAAACATAAAAAATGCTTTTATACAGGCCGATGCCGATAATAAAGACTATTATGAAGCAAATTATGAAAAATACGCTGCCGAATTTGATAAACTTGATAAGGAATTTAAAGATACGCTTTCTGTTCTTCCAAACAAGGACATCATCGTTGCCCATCAAGCCTTTGGCTATTTATGTGCAGACTATGGACTGAATCAAATCCCTATTGAAGGTTTGTCTCCTGATTCTGAGCCTGATCCAGCAAGAATGGCGGAAATCATCAAGTTTGCCAAGGAACATAATGTAAAAATCATCTTTTTTGAAGAGTTGGTAAGCCCTAAAGTCGCAGAGACTATAGCCAATACTATTGGCGCTAAAACCGACATGCTTAATCCTATTGAGGGACTCAGTGATGAACAATTAGCGGCAGGAGATGACTATTTCTCTGCTATGCGACAAAACTTACAGTCATTAAAAGCAGCATTGCAGTAAGAAAGACAGCATAGCTGAAGGAAGGTGTTAAAATGTCAAAAGTGATAGAAGTAAACAATGTAAGCTTCAGTTATGGGAGTGAGCCGATTTTCTCTAAAGTCGGCTTTTCCGTTTATAAGGGAGATTTTGTCGCTATAATCGGTGCCAATGGCGCAGGAAAGAGCACATTATTAAAACTTCTTTTAGGAGAGCTTGCTCCCACATCGGGAAGCATTCATCTCCTGAATCAGGATATACATCATTTCAAGGACTGGCCGAAAATCGGTTATGTGCCTCAAAATGGATTTTCAGCCAATGTTAACTTTCCCGCTACTGCAGAAGAAATCGTGAAAGCCAACCTTTTTTCCCAAATCGGATTCCTTAGATTTCCCAAGAAAGAACATATGGAAAAGACAAAGCATTCACTTGAGCTGGTAGACATGGCTGCATATTCTAACCGGTTAATCGGAAATCTTTCAGGGGGACAGCAACAGCGGGTTTTACTGGCAAGAGTGCTGGTAAATGATCCGGAGGTTATGCTTCTTGACGAGCCCACCACAGGTATCGATGCCGCTGCTGTACAGTCTCTTTACCAACTGTTGACCCGTTTAAACCGAGAAACAGGGCTTACAATTGTCATGGTTACCCACGATATCGGCAGAGCATCCAGCTATGTATCGAAAACTCTATGCCTAGAAGAAGGCTCTCTTGTGAAATTGGATAGGGATCAAATCAATGATGAGCTTTCACACAAACACAAGCATCCTATGAAAAACAGGCTGCAGCAGATACAGGGAGGAGAGGATAATCATGGCGATTTTTGAATATGACTTTATGCGCAGGGCTTTTATCGTAGGGATACTTCTTGCTATCATTATTCCTTGCATTGGAATTATTGTAGTATTAAAACGCCTTTCCATGATAGGAGATGCGCTTTCACACACCTCTCTCGCTGGTGTGGCTGCTGGCCTGATTATGGGCATCAATCCTATATTAGGTGCAATTGCTGCTTGTATCGCTGCCGCCTTGGGGATCGAGGCCATCCGTAAAAGAATTCCAAAGTACTCTGAAATGTCCATTGCTATCATCATGTCAGCAGGTGTGGGGCTGGCAGGTGTGCTGTCTGGTTTTGTTAAGAATGCAGCCAATTTTAACAGTTTTCTCTTCGGCAGTATCGTGGCCATCAGCGATTTTGAGATGATTCTGGTGGCTTGTATCAGTTGTGCAGTGATCCTTGCCTTTATTCTGCTGTATAAAGAACTGTTTTACATCGCTTTAGACGAAAGATCTGCACGGCTTGCGGGCATTCCAGTAAAGACTGTTAACTTTATCTTTACCATATTGACAGCTGTTACAGTATCCGTTGCAGCGCGTACTGTAGGTGCTTTGATCATATCATCTCTAATGGTTGTCCCCGTAGCGTGTGCCATGGAATTTGGGAAAAGCTATAAGCAGACTGTCCTATACTCCATCTGTTTTGCTGTTTTCTTTACTGTGGTCGGACTATTTTTAGCATACTATGCAAGGTTGAAACCTGGTGGTACAATTGTACTGATAGGAGTTTTCTGTCTTGTACTGATCTTGTTTGCAAAAAAAATAATGGCCAAAATTTTATTGACGATGAACAAATTATAATTGTCATAATAATAGGTGAATGAAAATAAAAAGAGGTGAATACACATTGAAAGAGATACAAACGGTATGGCCTGTGGGTGTAAAAAAGACCAAACCTCGTGCATGTGTACTTTCAGTCCTTGAGCATGCGGAATCGCCCTTAAGCGCAATGGATATATATTCTCGAATTGAAAAAGATACCTCCACCGTCTGGCTTTCCACCATTTACAGGATTTTGGAGCTTTTTGTAGAAAAAGGGGTGGTAGTTAAAACCACTGTAATGAACAATGAAATGGCAATTTACGAACTCAATCATTATCAACACAAGCATTATGCCGTCTGTGTGAGCTGCCGTAAGATTGTAGCTATGAATAATTGTCCAATGGAGAAGTTTGTTCCAAAACTTGCAGACAACGGTTTCCATGTTTTAGGGCACAAGGTGGAAATGTACGGGTATTGCAAAGAATGTGATCCCAACCCATAATGATTTATAACATGAATAAAATATAAATATTTTTGGATAAATTTTTTATTTATTACGAAATGAATCAGAGAAAAATAGATTGTCTAAAAGGAGGTCACGGATAGTGACAGAAATATATATAATTTCAGGCTTCTTGGGAGCCGGAAAAACTACGCTTATCCAAAAACTTCTAAGAGAGGCTTTTCAAAAATATAAAGTGGTGCTTATTGAAAATGATTTTGGTGAAATAAGTGTTGATGCTGCTTTGTTAAAATCCAGTGGCATTGAAGTAAAGGAGATCAATTCAGGCT
>JAUQXG010000547.1 GCA_030834765.1 Lutispora sp. | reverse complement strand
AATAGTAATAATGCCAAAGTAATACTTAGAGTCCTTTTCATTATAATCCCCCTTTTAATAGTATATTTTATATAAATATAATTTTCATTATATTCACATAAGTGCAAAAATAATAAACATTTTTATACGATTATACTATATTCAATACATAATAACAATAAAATTTTGAACAAAAAGTCACAAACATTTCACAATTACAACACATAGATTCTTTTTCAGAAAATATCTAAATCATTGATGCATTTAATTGTGATTTAGATATATTGCATGTATAAGAATTGCTTTTATGCTTAAAATACATAATGACCTCACAAAATACATTGAGACCCCCTTTACATTCTTTTTCGTGATATAATATATCACGACTTTTTTTTACTTATTAATTATGATAATATTAATTCAACATTAAGAAATAAGGGGTAACGATATGCAAAATGAATATGAGATATTTAAAGAAAAAGTATTAAAGCTTACAAAAATTGATTTGTCGTCATATAAAGAACGGCAGATGAAAAGGAGAATTGACTCGCTTATAAAACGCAATAATTATGATAATTATGATAACTATTATAAAGCATTAACTCAAAATTCTAAGTTGTATGATGAATTTATAAATTACTTAACCATTAATGTTTCTGAGTTTTATAGGAATCCAAGCCAATGGGAAATATTAGCCAATGATATTATGCCCATGATTATAAAGAATAATAAAAAGCCTAAAATATGGAGTGCTGCTTGTTCTACCGGGGAAGAACCATATTCTTTAGTAATGCTTATGACCAAGTTTATGGATTTAAGTAATATTAATATTATTGCCTCTGATATTGATGATGGAGCAATAGAAAAAGCGAAAAAAGGTATATATGTGGAAAAAAGTCTTGCAAATTTACCTCCAAATTTCATAAGCTCTTTTTTTGAGAAGGCTGGAGATAATTATAAAATAAAAGATATCGTAAAAAAATGTGTAGATTTTAAACATCATAATTTACTAAATGACCATTATCCAGAAAACTGTGATTTGATTATATGTAGAAATGTAATGATATATTTTACAGAAGAAGCGAAGTCATTAATGTATTCAAAGTTTAGAGATTCATTATGTAATCATGGAGTCTTGTTTGTGGGAAGCACGGAACAAATAATTTTACCTCAAAGATATAAATTAGAACCTCATAGAACATTTTTTTACAAAAAAGGATAAAAAAAAGGAGCTTAATGCTCCGTTTTTTATGTAGTAAATTATGGTGCCTTGGGGCGGAATCGAACCACCGACACGAAGATTTTCAGTCTTCTGCTCTACCGACTGAGCTACCAAGGCATTTTAATATGGTGGACCTTCAGGGACTCGAACCCCGGACCAACCGGTTATGAGCCGGTTGCTCTAACCAACTGAGCTAAAGGTCCGAATTAAACGACTCGTTCAGTATAACAAATTAGTTCTATAATGTCAATACATAATATAAAATAAAATGGTCGGGGTAACAGGATTTGAACCTGCGACCTCTTGGTCCCGAACCAAGCGCGCTACCAAGCTGCGCTATACCCCGATTCTTCCATATTTAATATATACCTTGGATAATATTATGTCAATATCGTGTTTAAGCTATTTTTAAATTTTTTTGCTTATATTAATAGATATACTAGTATAAACTATAGGATACACTAATCTAAAATGAAGCATGAGCAGTTAAATTTAAATATAGGAGGTCATATTTTGGCAAGTAATTTTAAAAACGAAGAATTAATAAAAGTACAAGGTAAGAATTACCCGTTAGTTGGAGCTAGATTGAGGATCGCCCATGAAAATAATAAGCAATTATCTATTGAAACAATTCTTCAATATTATAATAATGAAAATGCAATTGTTCAAGCATTAATCAGAACAGAAAAAGGATTATTTAATGGATTAGGTAATGCTTCAATAAAAAGAGATAAAATACTAGCAAATGCAATTGTCGAACTAGCTGAGACCAGAGCTATAGCAAGAGCATTAAGATTTGCTGGATATGGAGTTGAATATACAGGGTTTGAAGAGGTAGGAGGGAATTCAGAAACTTCCCTTGATGATAATGACACAAATGCCTCGAAGACACAACTTAATGTTATCTTTTCAATAGCTAAATCATTAAATGTTGATAATCAAGCATTGAGAAATATAATAATCGATTTAACTGGGAAAAACTTTACAAAAGATTTATCTAAACGAGAAGCAGAAATAATAATACAATCTTTAAAAAGTAGTTTAAATAATGAAAATAAGATATTGAAATAGCTATTTCAATATCTTATTTTTAATTTGCTTTTACTCACCTATTTAATCGTTATATAAACTGTTCGTTTGCCTCTTTAATACTTAAGCTAATCTTTTTATCTTGTAAATTAATCTCAAGTATCTTTGCTTTTACGATGTCGTTTGCATGAAGAATGTCTGATGGCTTGTTGATTCTTTTATCACTAATTTGTGAAATATGGACTAATCCATCAACTCCAGGCTCTAATTCTACAAAAGCGCCAAAGTCTGCAAATCTTAATACCTTGACATCTACTACATCACCTATATTATATCTATTTTCTACACCATCCCAAGGTTGAGGATAAGTTTGTTTTAATCCTAAAGATATCTTTTTCTTATCTCTATCTAAGGATAGAACCACTACATCTACTTTTTGTCCTGTCTTTACTATCTCTGAAGGATGTTTAATTCTGGACCAAGACAACTCCGAGATATGAATTAGTCCATCTACCCCTCCTATATCTACAAAAGCGCCAAAATCTGTTAATCTTTTTACTTCACCAGTTATTTTTTGCCCTTCTTCTATACTTTCCCATAGAGCCTTTTCTTTGCCTTGATTCTGTAGTTTCATAAAATCTTTTCTTGAGACAATAATTTTTCTTTTTTCTTTGTCATAGTCCGATACAATTACATTAACCTTTTTATTAAGGAAAGTAGTCAAATCATCCGAATATCTTAAATCAAATAATGATGCTGGCATAAATGCTCTTATTCCAAATAATTCAACAATACCGCCGCCTCTTACAAGATCAGTGACATACCCTTCAACCGGAGATTTTTCATTAAAGGCATATTCGATTTTATACCAATTCTTTTCTGCATCAACTTCTTTCTTTGATAAAACAACATTTCCTTCGCCATCATTTATTTTTAAGATTTTTACCTCTATTTCATCATTGGGCTTGATTAGCTCTTTTAGATTGGCTTCTCTATTCCACGTAAAATCCTCTTTTTTGATAATACCATCTGCCTTGTAACCTATGTTTACTATTACCTCATCGTCTGATACCGAAATTACAGTTCCTTTGACATTATCGTCAACATCTAAGGACTTAAAGCTTTTTTCATATTCTTCCATCATATTCATTTCAGAGTTATTTTGAAGTTCTTCCATTTTTGCTATTACCTCCTTAATTATCCAATCAGGAGTTGAAGCTCCTGCTGTAATGCCTATAACACTTTTGTTTTTTATCATATCATAATTCAAATCTGCAGCGGTCTCAATATGAAATGTAAATTGACAATTATTCTTAGATATATTAAATAACTTGTTCGTGTTTGAACTTTCAAAGCTTCCAACTACTATCATAGAATCAACAGATTTTGATAACTCATCTGTAGAAGTTTGTCTTCTTTGGGTTGCATTACAGATTGTATTAAATACTTCAACTTCTTTATATTTTTTATTCACTGCACATAGTATGCTATCCCATGAATCCTTAGTTATAGTAGTTTGTGCAACTAAACATATTTTATCATAAATAGGAAGTTTGTCCACTGTTTTTTGGTCATCAATAATTGTAGCACTGAAGTCACACCAACCATTAATACCTTCGACTTCAGGATGATTTTTATCCCCTGCAATAAAAATTTTATAGCCTTCTTTATGATATTTATTTACTATTTTATGTATGCTTGATACATATGGACATGTGCAGTCAATTAATGTGCTATTTTCTTTTGAAATAGAATTATATTCTTTTTCAGATATTCCATGAGATCTAATTATTATTTTGCTATTTTCTTCTGAATGATTGCAATCCTCTATAGTTGCTAGAGAATAAACACCTCGCCCTTCAAAGTCTTGAATAACTTGTTTATTATGTATAATGGGGCCATAGGTATAGATTTTATAAGGTCCATTTTCTTTAATAAGATCATATACTTTATTTACAGCTTTTTTAACTCCATAACAAAATCCTGCATTTTCATCTAATATTATTTTCATTATTTCACCTAGCTATCAATTTTTTGATATCTTTCATTAATTCCGTACTTAAGTTCTTGTAATCATCTGTATTTAATTTCTGATTATAATATTCATCAAACTCTTTTGGTTTTCCTATATGGATGGTAGTTTTACCAAAAATTTTATAATTGCTTTCAATGGCTACTGGGACAACCGCTACTTTCGATTTAATGGCAAGCATGGAAACTCCAGGCTCTGCTTTTAAATCACCAGAGATATTTCTAGTACCTTCAGGAAATATTCCTAAAATTCTTTTTTGACTTAAGGCTTTTAAAGATAGTTTTATGCTTTTTAAATCAGCTTCTCCTCTTTTAATTGGTATCATTTCTAAAGAATTCAATATATATTTTAAAAAGATATTTTTAAATAATTCATTTTTGGCTAGAAAGCTAATTTTTATTGGCAGTGCAGCAGCAACAAGAATTGGATCTAAAGCATTTAAATGATTAGCACAAATTATAAAGCCAATATCTTTTGGTAAGCGATCTATATCTCTTGCTTCTATTTTATACAAAAAGCAGAAGAAAGGGCCTAATATTACTTTTACAATATTATAAAACATTTATTCTCTCTCCTTGTCTTTCACAATACATAGAGCAAATTCTAATACTTCGTCAATTGATTTGTTGGTTGTATCAATTAGAATTGCATCATTTGCCATTTTTAAAGGAGAAGCCTTCCGGTTTAAGTCTATATTATCTCTATATTGGATTGAATTTTTTATATCATTCATATTAGTATTGGTATTCTTCGAAGCTATTTCTAAATAACGTCTATTTGCCCTGGCATCAACGGAAGCTGTGATGAAAAGCTTAATATCTGCATCAGGAAAGATAACTGTTCCCACATCCCTTCCATCCATAACGATGCTACAGTCCTTAGAGATTTGTCTTTGCATCTTTACCATAATGGATCTTAATTCAGGTATAGCAGAAACATCTGAAACATTGGCATTTATTATATCGCTTCTAATCTGTAAGGTTACCTCTTCATCATCCAAAAATATATTATTATTTCTAAAATCAATTTTTGTTTTCAATGTCATATCAATAATATTATCAATATCTTTAATTGAAAAACCACTTTTGATAATTTTCAAAGTTATAGCACGATACATGGCTCCTGAATCTATATACGTATATCCTAACACTTCCGCCAAACTTTTAGCAATCGTGCTTTTACCTGCACCAGCAGGCCCATCTATAGCGATTATCATCCTCTTTTTCAAAACATAACTTCCCTTCTTTTTATTCACCTTATTATTCTACCAAAAAATGAAAAAAAATTAAAGGAGCATAATATAATTGTTTAAGCTTCCTTAATAATTAAATCAGGTCTTAGACAAACTGCATTTCTCAAATAAATATGAGTTACTTTATCCAATAATATGTCATCATAAAATACTGATAATCTTATACAATATTTTAAGCTATCTTTGACATCCATTTCTTGGAAACACATAAGGGAAATATCATTAAATCCCATTAGGCGAGCTGCCTTTGCAGGATATTCAGTTGTTATATCCTTTGTTGATGAAAAGAAAATAGCAATTATTTTATTTCTAGAAAGATTATTTTTTAGCATGATTTCATTTAATAGCTCAATTACAGAATCCAGAATATGATCCGGATTATCTACATCAATAGTTGTTGCACCTCTAATAATATTCATATTTATGTCCATGCTTCAAGTTGCGCTAAGACGAACTTTGTTCATCATGCGATTGGAAGATCTAACATGGACCCGTCACCGCCTTTATATTTTTAGTAATTTTTTTCAGACTTTTCACCTAAATTCACTTAAATTTTATTTTACTTATAAATTCAATTGAGTTGCTTATAATAAAGGTCTTATTAACCTTTGGCAAAATGATACTATCAGAAAGACGAGTAATTTTTAAAGTAGCAAAATTTTGAATGTTTTTACCTTGCACCTCAATTATATCACCTTCTTTAACAGAAAGAACCATTGAATTTTTATGAAATTTAGAATTTACTTCTCCATTAATTAAAACTTGGATTTCAGAAGTATATTCTAAGTCGTCCTGTATTGTCAATTCCATATCTCCGGTTTTTATAGCAGGATTCATATAACTAACAGATTTTCCTTCAAGCTTATATGATTTATTTAACAAGTAATTAAAAGGCTCCACTGTAAATAATATTTGAGATATAATTAAGACTACTATTAAAATAAAACAAAGTCTTTTTATAAAAACTTGTAGAAAGTTCATAAACATATTATACTTTGTATTTTCTTCTTTCCTTGCACGCACCCTTAAACCTCCAAGCTTTAGTCTATCATTATAGTGTACGCCAAAAAAAGCTAGTTAATACAAAATACAATTATGAATTTATTCCTGCATTGTAACCTGTAGAAAAAGCTATTTGGAGATTAAAGCCTCCGGTAAAAGCATCTACATCTAAAATTTCTCCAGCAAAAAAAAGTCCAGATACGATCTTTGATTCCATAGTTTTTGGGGTTATTTCTTTAATATTTACACCTCCAGAAGTAACGATAGCTTCTGAAATAGGTCTTGTGCCTATTATTGTGAATTCTAAGTTTTTGAGTAGATTTACTAATCTAATACGTTCTTCTTTAGATATTTGATTTACTTCCTTGTCTTCATTTATAGAAGATAGATTTATGATAACGGGTATAAGTTTTTTAGGCAATAGCTCATCTAAGCTATTCTTATACTGCTTCCGTGAATTCTTCTCAAAGTCTTTAATAATTCTCTTATCTAAGTCTTCAGTAGATAGAGCAGATTTTAAATCTATTGATATTTTAATTAATTCCTTCTTCTTTAAATGGTCAGCTATATAAAAACTAGAAGAGAGGATAATTGGGCCAGACAGTCCATAATGAGTAAACAACATTTCTCCAAAGTCTTTATGGATAACTTTATCATTGGCTGATACAGATATGGAAACATTTTTTAGTGATAGCCCTTGTAAATCTTTAATGATATCTTCTTTTACTAAAAGTGGGACTAATGATGGAGAGATATCAGTTATCGTATGTCCAAGATCTCTTGCTAGCTTATAACCATCTCCTGTAGAACCAGTTTGGGGGTATGTCATTCCGCCTGTGGAAATGACCACCGAGTCGCAGTAGATTAGACTATTGTCATTCAATTGAACAGAGACTATTTTGCCATCTTCAGCATTAATCTTAATTACACTTGTATCTAATAAAATACTTACTTTGTTTTGGAGAAGATATTTATTTAACGCCTTTATCACATCACTAGATTTATCTGATTGAGGAAAAACCCTTCCCCCTCGTTCATCTTTGGTCTTTAAGCCCAGTGACTCAAGAAGCATCAGCAAATCAGAATTAGAAAACATATTAAATGAACTATATAAAAATTTTGGATTTCTAGGTATATATTGATAAAATTCATTTATATCTATATTGTTAGTAACATTGCATCTACCTTTTCCTGTAATAAAGAGTTTTTTTCCTAACTTTTCATTTTTTTCGATTAAAAGTACATTTTTCCCAATAGAGCCTGCTGCTCCTGCTGCAAGCATGCCAGCAGGGCCCCCACCGATTATTACAACATCAAATTTATTAGATTGCATAGAATCATTCCTTTTTAGATATGAAGTATTTATAGTTTGCATTAAATCAATTTATAAATACGCTATCAGATTTTAATGATAAAATAATTTAAAAAGAGAATCCTAAAGGATTCTCTTTTTTGTATTAGTATATGCCTTGTGCATGCATTGCTTCAGCAACTTTAACGAAACCTGCAATGTTAGCTCCTGCAACTAGATTATAACCAAATCCATATTTTTCAGCAGCATCCATAGCATTTTTATGGATATTTACCATAATATCATGAAGCTTTTTATCAACTTCTTCAGCTGACCAAGCCATTCTCATGCTGTTTTGTGACATTTCAAGAGCTGATGTTGCAACTCCGCCTGCATTAGCAGCCTTTGAAGGTCCAACTATTAATCCCTTTTCTAAGAAATATTCAACCGCTTCATTTGTGCAAGGCATATTTGCTGCTTCACAAACAAATTTAGTACCATTCGCAACGATTTTCTTCGCTTCTTCGATTTTTATATCATTTTGAACTGCAGCTGGTATTACGATATCAGCCTTAACTCCAAATGGTTTTTCACCTGGGAAGAATTGAACACCATATTTATCAGCATAATCTTTAACTCTAGCGCCTTTGTTTATATTAAGCATTTCTACTAGATAGTCTATCTTTTCACCTGTAACGCCGTCTGGGTCATATATGTATCCATCTGGGCCAGATAATGTAATAACTTTGCCGCCTAATTGAGAAACTTTTTTGCATGTTCCCCAAGCAACATTACCAAAGCCTGAAACTACAACTGTCTTACCTTCGAATGTTTCACCTTCGTGCTTTAGCATTTCATTGCAGAAATAAGTAACGCCGAATCCTGTAGCTTCTGGTCTTACTAAGCTTCCGCCGTAGGATAAACCTTTTCCAGTTAAAACGCCGTTTTCAAAAGCTCCTCTGATTCTTCTGTATTGACCATATAAATATCCTATTTCTCTGCCGCCAACACCGATATCTCCAGCAGGAACGTCTACGTCAGGACCTATATGTCTATAAAGCTCAGTCATAAAGCTTTCACAGAATCTTCTTATTTCAGCATCTGATTTTCCTCTTGGATCAAAATCAGCTCCACCTTTACCTCCGCCTATTGGAAGACCAGTCAATGAATTTTTAAGTATTTGTTCAAATCCTAAAAACTTAACTATTCCAATATAAACTGATGGATGGAATCTAAGTCCGCCTTTATAAGGCCCGATAACGCCATTAAATTGTACTCTAAATCCACGGTTTACTATAACATTACCTTGATCATCAACCCATGGAACTCTAAATACGATTTGTCTTTCTGGCTCACAGAATCTTTCTAGTAAATTCGCTTGTATATATTCTGGATGCATTTCCATAACTGGAGCAAGTGAAGTTAGCACTTCCTCAACTGTTTGAATAAACTCTGGTTCGTTGGAATTTCTCTTCTTTACATTCTCAATTACCTCTTGAATGTAAACTTTAGCATCTTTTACTTCTTGTGCCATTATATATATACCTCCCAAATTAAATTTATAATATATAAATAAGCAAATTATGAAAAACATAAAAGCTTATTATACGCATAATAAATATTTTATCATACCCTGTCTTATATTCTATATTAAAACTTGAAATCCTTCTTGGCTAATTAAAATATTTTTGTAATTACAATAAGTTACTTACTTATTCTGTTTAATAGAGTAAACATTATACCTTTGCCATATTTCTTCTAATTTTGAAAAAGAATCTGATAGACTTTTCTTTTCCTTTATACCCACTGCAAGTATTAATGCATTCAATACACTCATAGGTGCAACTAACGAGTCTACGAAAGATTCCATATTACTCTTCGCAATAAGCACATTATCGCCATATGAAGCAAGCGGAGATAATATGCTATCAGTAATTATTGTAACTTTCGCACCCTTTGATTTAGCATAGTCTAGGCAGTCAATTGTTCTAGAAGAATATCTAGGAAAGCTTATGCCTATAACAGCATCATCACTGTTCAATCTAATTAGCTGTTCATAAATATCACCTATTGAATAGGTAACTACATGAACATTTTCTCTAATTAAACCTAGATAAAATCCTAAAAACTCAGCAAGGACAGTTGAACTTCTCAAACCCACAATATATACATTTTTAGCTTCTACGATATCTTGAACCGATGAATTAAAAACATTAAAATCTATTTCATCAAGGGTCAGGATTATGTTTTCCATATCTGCTTTTAAAACATTTTTTAATATTATTTCTTCACTTGAGTAGTCTGGTGACATTTCAATCCTTTGCACTGTGGTCAATCTAGTTTTAATCATTTCCTGAAGTTCTTTTTGAAGCTGAGGATATCCTTTGTACTCTAAAGCATTAGCAAATCTTACTACAGTTGATTCGCTAACACCAACCTTATCACCTAACTTAGCAGCTGTCATAAATGCAGCTTTTTCATAATTTGATAAGATATATTGAGCAATCAATCTTTGTCCTTTGCTTAATTTATTAAAAGTTAATTGTATCTTTTTCATTAGATCTATATTACGATTCATTCAATCATCCTCAATTATATTATTGCTTTTCCCGCTATTTCATAGCCTAATTCTAATGCTTTTTTATTCAATTCCTCTGTGCCTTTAGGTACTCTTTTAAGAACGGCACGTGTAAGTGCTTCTTTGCTTACAGCTTCAGTGAGGGCTACTAATGCACCAATTGCTATAATATTTGTAACCATAGGCTTTCCTAATATTTTAGATGCTGCATCTAGCATGGGGATTGAAAAAATTTTACTATTTGAGCTAGTATTTACATTTACAGAACTATCTATAATCAATATTCCATCATCTTTTAAATTATCGTTATATTGTTCGTAGGACTTTTGTGTTAACGATAGCAATATATCACAATTTCTTACTTTGGGAAAATCTATAATATCCTCTGATATAATTACCTCGGACTTGCTAGCGCCTCCTCTCGCTTCTGGGCCGTAGGATTGAGTTTGAACAGCATTGAGACCATCTTCTATTGCTGCTTCAGCTAAAATTATGCCTGCGAGTAATAAGCCCTGTCCGCCAGAACCACTTAATCTAATTTCATATTTTCGCATAATTATCGCTCCTTCATAACTTTATCAATTATTTTCTGATATTCACTTGCGTATTCTGGTTCAGGACTATTTTTTAATTCTCCAATTAAAAATTTACCTTCTAACATTTCAGGAGCCATTTTAGATGCTGAAGAAATGTTCACCGCATTGTCCTTCTGCCATTCTAACATATTTACAGCAGAACCCTTTTTATTTTTTCTGCCATAATAAGTTGGACATCCACTTATTGCTTCTATCAATGAAAACCCATCATTTTTCAATGCATTTAAAACTAATGATATAAGTAGATTCGTATGATAAGAAGTAGCACGTCCTACATAAGTAGCGCCTGCAGATGCAGCTAAATTGCATATATCGAATGCCTTATCAATATTTCCATAAGGTGCAGTAGTACCTTTATCAAATTTTGGTGTTGTAGGAGAATACTGTCCTCCAGTCATACCGTATATGTTGTTGTTGTAAACTATTGTAGTAAGTCCAATATTTCTTCTACAAGCATGAATAAGATGATTTCCGCCTATTGCCGTACAGTCCCCATCTCCAGTTATAACGATTACCTTAAGCTCAGGGTTTGCAAGCTTAATACCAGTTGCAAAAGCTAAAGCTCTTCCATGTGTAGTATGAAGAGTATTAAAATCCAAATAGCCTGGAGCTCTTGAAGAACACCCGATGCCGGAAACGATGCATATTTTATCACGATCTAATCCAGATTTTTCTATAGCTACTGCTATAGCTCTTGTAATGATGCCATGGCCACACCCTGGACACCAAATCTGAGGAAGGTTTTCAGATCTAAAATATGATTCTATCAATGGGCTTGGCATATTATATTACCTCCAGTACTTTAGTAACTATTTCTTCTGGGTAAATTATCTCACCATTTACTTTATTTACACCATCAATTTTAACAATATTATTGCATATTCTTTGAACTTCAAGAATTAATTGACCAAGGTTCATTTCCACTACAATCATTACTTTAACTTTATCTGCTAATTCTCTTAATCTTTCTTGTGGGAATGGCCATATAGTGATTGGCCTAAATAAGCCAACTTTAATTCCGTTTTCTCTTAATTGCTTAATAGCAGCTTTTGCAGAACGAGCTACGCCTCCAAAAGCAATGATTAACACATCAGCATCATCGATGTTTTCTTCTTCCCATGTGATGATATCATCTTTATGAATTTCTATCTTATTCATAAGCCTTCGTATCAGTTTATCTGCAACTTCATAGCTATTGCTGGGGAAACCAGTTTCATCATGTGCCAGACCAGTAACATGATATCTATAACCAGCACCAAAGTCAGCCATTAAAGGAACCAAATCAGCTTCTGCCTTATATGGCAAATATTCGTCACTATCGCAATTAGGGCGTTTTCTATCAATAATTTCTATATCAGCTATATCTGGAAGTTCAATTTTCTCCCTCATATGGCCCACAACTTCATCCATAAGCAGTATTACGGGAATTCGATACTTTTCTGATAGGTTAAATGCTCTAATGGTTAAGTCAAATGTTTCCTTAACAGAGCTAGGACAAATTGCGATAATAGGGTGATCGCCATGAGTTCCCCATCTCGCTTGCATTACATCGCCTTGAGAAGGTGATGTTGGCTGACCAGTACTAGGACCTCCTCTTTGCACATTCACAATAACACAGGGTATTTCTGCATAGGATGCATAGCCAATATTCTCTTGTTTTAATGAAAATCCAGGTCCACTGGTTGCAGTCATAGATTTTTGACCAGTTAAAGAGGCTCCAATTACTGCAGCCATCCCTGCAATTTCATCTTCCATCTGTATAAACTTCCCTCCAACAACAGGTAATTTTTCTGAACAGAGTTCAGCAATTTCAGTTGAAGGAGTGATTGGGTAACCTGCATAAAATTTCATGCCTGCAGCTATTGCGCCTTCGACACAAGCTTCATTTCCTTGCATTAACTTGAAACTATTTGTCATTCTTCTTCCCCCTCAAATATATAGCATAGTCAGGGCATCTTAATTCACAAAGACCACATTGTATACATTTTTCCTCATCAATGACTGTAACCTTTTCATTCTCCAGTTCAAGTACTTTTGCAGGGCAAAATGCAACACATATGCCGCAGCCTTTACACCATGCTGAGTTGAGTACAAGTTTTTCTCCAACTTTTTCATGAATGATTTTGTTATTATTTCTATCAACCATAAGTGAACCTCCTTACAGATCTATTCAAAAATAAT
>JAUQXG010000546.1 GCA_030834765.1 Lutispora sp. | reverse complement strand
AATCAATAGTACATAAAAATGGATTTGCAGGGGTTGATGGTATACTACTTGATCTTGGTGTATCATCTCATCAATTAGATGAAGAAGCCAGAGGCTTTAGCTATATGAAGGATGCGCCACTAGATATGCGTATGAACAGAGATGCAGTGCTGACAGCTGAAAGTATAATAAATAATTACAGTTTTGAGCAGCTAAGAAAAATTATCAAAGACTATGGTGAGGAAAAGTGGGCTGATAGAATTGCAAAGTTTGTGGTTGAAGAAAGAGCGAATCATTATATTTTAACGACACTACAGCTTGTAGAAATAATAAAAAAGGCAATTCCTGCAGCGGCAAGAAGGGAAGGACCACATCCAGCAAAAAGAACCTTTCAAGCTATTAGAATTGAAGTGAATAATGAATTAGGAATTCTAGAGTCAGCTATTTTAGATGCAGTAAGTGCATTAAATACTGGGGGAAGAATATGTATTATCACTTTTCATTCATTAGAAGACAGGATAGTTAAAAACTGCTTTTCTAAACTTGAAAATCCATGTACTTGTCCACCTCGAATGCCAATGTGCGTTTGCGGAAATACAAGGCAACTTAAAATATTGACTAAAAAGCCTATTGTGGCTGAGGAAATTGAATTATCAGATAATCCGAGAGCCAGAAGTGCCAAGCTTCGAGTTGGAGAAAAAGTAAGTTCTAAAACTGTTTAGGGGGGAATAAAATTGGTAGTAGCAGATAACAGGGCATATGATTATGATTATGAACAATATTTAAATCAAGAGCAAATTAGAAAACCAATACATGGACAAAAAACAAAGACTAAGAGAAAACCTAAACAGAAAACACATGTGCTTAGCATAATGCTTGTTTTTGCTATATGTATTTTATTGATTGCAAGGTATGCCATCATAGCAGAGATAAATTTTAATATTCATAATTTGGAAAAGGATTATAAAAATGCTGTTAAGGAAAATACTGATCTCAATGTACAGTTAATGAAAACTGTAAATCTGGATAATTTAGAGAAAATTGCCCTGGAAAAGCTTAATATGCAATATCCAGATCAAAGTCAATATGCATATGTGAAAGTACCTTCTTTGAATGCAAATCAAGATGGTATGCAAAAGGATTATTATAGTATCAACGAGGTACAAGAAAATAAATATATAGCCAGTGTAAAAGGCGTACTTAGCAAAGCTGTTAAATTATTAGATTAGGTAATCATGGGGGGTATTATATTGGCGGGAGTATCAGTAACCATAAAGAAAAGGATACTGTTTGTTTTAATATCCTTTTTTTTAATGTTTTTTGGGCTTATTGGAAGATTGGTTTTTATACAAATAATCAATGGAGATGACTATTTAAAGAAAGCAGTAGATCAATGGACGAAAGATATTGCGATTCCTTCAAAACGTGGAATTATATATGATAGAAATGGAAAAAAGCTGGCAGTAAGTGCAACTGCATATATTATATATGGAAGACCAGCTCAAATAAAAGACAAAGCAACTATGGCAAAAATTCTTTCAGAAGTACTAGAAATGGATGAGCAGACTGTATTGAAGAAAATAAGCGACAATAAATCGAATGTTTTAATAAAGCAAAAGGTTGATAGTGAAAAAGTAAATCAGCTTAGAGAGAAACTTTTAGAAAATAAGTTAAATGGTATTGAATTTGTTGATGACTGCAAAAGGTTTTATCCTCAGGCTAATTTCGCATCTCACTTATTAGGATTTACCAATAATGATAATACAGGACAAGATGGTGTAGAGGCATCCTTTGATAAATACTTAAATGGTTTTCCTGGAAGAAATATTGTTATGACAGATGGACATGGAGATGAGCTTCCTGGAAGTGATAGAAAATACTTTGAGCCACAAGATGGATTGAATCTAATGTTATCTATTGATGAAGTGATACAGCATTTTGCAGAAAAGGCTATAGAAAATGCACAAATAGAAAATAAAGCGAAACGTGCCATGGCAATCGTGATGGACCCTAAAACGGGAGATATATTGGCAATGGTAGCAAAAAGTGATTATGATAATAATGAGCCAAGAAAAGCTCCTGCAGAGGTAGCTGATAAGTGGGCAACGATGAAGGATAAAGAGCAATTGGATGAATTGTATAAAGTATGGAGAAATCCTATTTTGTCTGATTCCTATGAGCCTGGGTCCACTTTCAAGATAATAACTTCTGCTGCAGGTTTAGAGGAAAACGTAGTGAAGCCCGATGATAAGTTCTTTTGTAGTGGATTCATAACTGTGGGTGGTCATAGACTAAAATGCTGGAGAAGTTACAGGCCACATGGTAGTGAAACTTTTACACAAGGGGTTCAAAACTCCTGTAATCCTGTTTTTATTGAAGTAGGGCAGAGACTTGGAAAAGAAAAGTTTGTGAAGTATATAAAGGCTTTTGGATTTGGGGCACCTACAAATGTAAGTTTACCAGGTGAGGCAAGTGGTATTGTCAGAGATGTAAGTGCAGTTGGACCAGTAGAACTTGCTAATATTGCTTTCGGACAGGGAATTACGGTTACACCTATACAATTGATAACCGCGGTCTCAGCGGTAGCAAATGGTGGTTACTTAATGGAGCCAAGAATAGCTAAGAAATTAATTGATAATGATGGTAATGCAGTTCATGAATTTGAGCCAAGAGTTGTAAGGCAGGTGGTTTCAAAAGAAACTTCTGAGGTTCTTAGAGGAATATTAGCATCCGTTGTTTCTGAGGGAACAGGTGGCGGCGCTATGGTTCCAGGGTTCAAGGTAGCAGGGAAAACTGGAACAGCACAAAAAGCTGAAAATGGTAGATATATATCTGGTAAATATGTTGCATCCTTCGTCGGCTTTGCGCCTGCAAACGATCCTAAAGTTGCTGTTTTAGTTGTAATAGACGAACCTGGTGGCAGCAGCACCTTTGGTGGCGTGATAGCAGCTCCTGTAGTAGGAAGCATTATAGGTGATACATTAAGATATCTTGATGTAAAACCGCAATATACTGAAGAAGAAGCAAAGAAATTTGAAAGGCCTATTGTAAAAGTACCTGAAATAAGAAATATGAATTACAAAGAAGCTGTAAAAGAGTTAACCAAATTAAAGCTTCAATATAGGCTAGATGATGATAATAATCCAGCTCCGGAATCTTTAGTATTAGATCAAACACCTAAGGCAGGAGCAGAGGTGAATGAAGGTACAGTAGTGATACTTTATGCCCAGAGTGTAGCACCTTAAAATAGAAAATGATTTAAGGCAACGAAATTAAACCTTGGGTTTAATTTATGTTGCCTTTTTGTAAAAGGTAATACATAATAAAAAAGTCGGTTAGCGCTTTGCAAATGGCAATTCAGCTATAATATAGAAGTAGTGGAATACGAATACCAACAAATGACAATAATAAATTGTATGAGGAGGATATAATATGAAACTAAAGAAACTATTGGATGACATGAAAGTAGTTCATATTACTGGAAGTATAGATATTGATATTACAGGAATAGCTTATGATTCAAGGAAGGTTGAAAAGGGTAATCTTTTTATCTGTATAACCGGCTTTCAAATAGATGGACATAAGTTTATTGAAGATGCGATTCATAGGGGTGCAGTGGCGATACTTCTGGAGAAGGAAATAAAAGTTACTGTGACTGCCATTCAAGTAGAAAATACAAGAGCTGCTATGCCTCGTTTTGCTTCAAGATTCTATGGAGATCCAACTGACAAGCTTAGGCTGATAGGTTTAACAGGCACAAATGGC
>JAUQXG010000545.1 GCA_030834765.1 Lutispora sp. | reverse complement strand
TAAGGTATTACTATGATAAATAATAACAAATTCATCTCCGCTAAGCCTTCCAGCAATCCCATTATCCATGGCTGCAATCTTTATTTTGGATGCTATTTGTATGAGTATCTGATTCCCACCGTCATGTCCAAATATTTCGTTTAAATTTCTAATTTTATCTATTCCAATTACAATGACCGTAAGTCCCGTCATGCCTTGATTTTCAATAATCCTTTCATTGATCTTTCTAATCAAAGACTCTATCTTGGGAAGATTTGTCAATGCATCATAATTTTCCAGATATCTGATTTGTTTTTCTTTTTTTTGCCTTTCAACCACTTCGTTTTTCAGCATTTCATTTTGTATGCTAAGCTGGTCAAAGGTTCCTTTCATCTCTGCTATCATATTTTTTATAGTTGTTCCAAGTTTTCCGATCTCATCATTTGACTTTATATCAATGCTTACATCATAGTTCTTATTCATGATTTCAGCTGCTGCCAGCTCTAGGCTTTCTAAATCCTCAGTCATCTTTCTAGTAAGCTTTATTATTAAAAAAGTTATCATAAGAATGGTCAATAAAGCAACAATAATTTGCTTCAAAACAATTATATTTTTGCTTCTATTAATGCTATTTATGGCAGCAAAATAGCTATTGAACATTTCTTCTTTTGGCACAATTAAACCTAGTGTCCAAGTTTCCTTATAAAATCCTTTATCCTTGCTCCACGAACTCATAGGCTTCAGATTTTTTTGCACTAAAATATAGTCTTCTCCTTTAATATGGATTTCACCAAAGTTTACTGCTTCATCACTTGGTGCCTTAATCTGTTTTATCTCTTCAACACTACTATCGGCAAAAAAGCGTTCCATTGGATTAGGTCCTGTGCCCCCACTCTTTTCAAATGTTGCTGTCTCTATAGACTGAATGCCAAGGATGCTTGCCCCTTTGTTATTGATAGCAAAAATATTTCCATTGGATTGAGATATGTATGCAAAGCCGTTGGTTGCTAACTTCACATTTTCAATATATTTAATAACCTCATCAAGCTTCATATCAATATATACAGCCTCTTCAAAGATATTTCTTTCTTTATCCCAGATAGGATAATCAAGTGTCATGATTATTCTATCTGTCTCGTCATCCTGTATAGGGGTCTTAGCAATCGCTATACTTGTGGAGTCAGCTAGAAGGACTTCCTTTATCGCTTTTCTCCATTCGCCTATGGGCCCGAGGTTAACATCTTCTCTATGATCAATCATTCTCTGATATATACCTCCAATTATGGCTTGTTCATCAAAGAATTTCTGAACTTTGGATTCAACTATTTCAGCAGTAATATTTGCATAGTTATTCATATACTCTCTTGATACAGTGCTGATACCTCTTTTGATTTCTTTAGAAGAATCCAGAGAAAGAGACTGAATTCCATAATAAGAAACCAAGACGTTCAATGAAAGACCTATCATAAGACTAGCGAAAGCAATCATGGCAATTTTGAATTGGTATCTGTGTGGATTTTTAAAAAAGGACTTTAGTCTATCCATATGCTACTAGCCTCCCTGTTGTACAAAATTGTATATCTGCCACTAACAATTATTCCCATGATGTCGTAATTTGTCGCATTTGTAAGAAATACTGCGCATTTTAAACTTTACATAATTATACGCCTTTATTTGGTAATAATCAAATCGCAACCCTGTTAAATGCATAGTGCCAGCTATCTATATTTATAAGCCCTGAAGACTATTCTTCAGGGCTTATAAATATAGATTTAATCTTTTTTTGCTATCATCTCTATTTCAACCTGCGCACCTAGGGGAAGCTCACTCACTCCTATTGTGGTTCGTGCAGGATAAGGCATGTTAAATTGAGTCTTGTATACTTCATTCATTGCTACAAAATTGCCCATATCTGTTAGAAATACATTGACCTTAACCACATTGTCAGGAGTCAATCCAGCAGCATCTAATACCTTGAAAAGGTTTTTAAAGCATTGCTCCGTCTGCCAGGAAATATCTCCTTCTATCAGTCTTCCGGTGCTTGAGTCTATAGGGGTTTGCCCAGATAGATAAACCAGCTCGCCAGCTTCTACTGCGTGAGAATAGGGACCTACTGCCACTGCACCTTGTGCAGAAAAGGCTTTTCTTGTCATCTCAAAATACCTCCCTAAATAAAATCATCTTATTATTTATATGCTAACATTTAGGCGAGGAATTTAAAACTCATAATTTTTAAGTCAGCCTCCTTCTCAGCTCATCTATTTGCCTTTGCATGCCATCAATCTGTTTCTTTTCATCCAGTACTTCTTCTTGTATAATCAATTGGATCGCCTTGGCAGAAAGGGCATTGCTGACTATGGAAAGAAAGCTTGCCATAATATTCATTTCATCTATATCAAGATCCTCTGATATTGCTAATCCTACAAGAGTACCCATCATAACCAATTGATTGGGTTCAATGGACTTCAAATTTGACATAAAATCACCCCTGTATCTCATAATATGCTATTAAATAAAAAAAGCTACAGGCATCACTGGTTGCGAGGACGAATATGGAGGAGTATACTATAAGAGGTTGCGATATACTGTTTGATCTATTCTATATTATAAAGGGTAGATAGCTTAAAAAGGCTATAGCCTTTTTCAATTTAATTTCATGCATCAACTGCCTGATATGCAGCAGATGGAGGAAGGATTAAAATGAATATCAATAAAATATTTAGAAAAATCATTAAAGATAATTTCCCTGCATTAACCCATGCAAATTATAGATACTTTTGGATAGGTCAATGTATTTCACTAATAGGTACATGGATGCAAAATGTTGGCCAGGTATGGCTGGTATACTCCTTAACAAATTCTCCCCTCCTCACTGGAATTGTCAGTGCAGTCCAGTTTATACCCGTCACTGTTTTTTCCCTTTATGCAGGAGTTGTCATAGATAAATTTCCTAAAAAGCGAATACTTTTCTTAACCCAGTCTACTTCTATGGTGCTGGCATTTATTCTCGCTATTTTAATATTTACTGAAACAGTACAATATTGGCATATTCTAATCATCGCCTTTATTTTAGGCTGTTCAAACACTGTTGATATGCCTACCCGTCAATCTTTTATGATTGAGATAACAGGCCGTGAACATCTTATGAATGCAATCGCATTAAACTCAATGATTTTTAATCTGGCAAGAATCGTAGGCCCTAGTATAGGAGGAATTATGCTGGCTAGTGCTGGTGCTGGCTGGTGCTTTTTAATGAATGGCATCAGTTTTATTGCTGTTTTATATGGAATCAGTAAAATCCAGACTGAGCCATTTGTGAGAAAAGCAAACAAGAATGTGCGTGTTTTAGATGAAATAAAGGATGGCCTTGTATATATTAAAAATAAGACTTTACTTTTAAAGACCCTTTTGATGGTAACCATTACAGGCATTTTCGTTTATAATTTCAATGTGCTGATACCCGTATTTACCAAACAAACGCTGCAAATGGATGGAAGGACTTTTGGTTTCTTAATGGCAAGCCTTGGATTCGGGTCTTTATTAGGGGCCTTGACTGCATCGATCAAAGGACAAAAAGGACCAAAGCCATATATTCTAGTGTTTGCCGCAGTAGGGGCTTCCCTGGGTCTTATACTAACTGGATTAAGCAAGGTTTATTATTTGACAGCATTCTTTTTAGCTATAACAGGACTATTTAATATATTATTTTCAACTACTGCAAATTCTACTTTACAGATCAATTCCAGTGATGAATACAGAAGCAGGGTTATGAGTGTATATTCTTTGCTGTTTGCAGGATCTAATCCAGTAGGAAGCCTGCTTTCCGGTGCAGTTTCTGATAAATATAGTGCCTCAACAGCTTTCATTGTATTCGGTATATCCGTACTTATACTTACCGCTTGTATCAATCTTGCATTTAGAAAAAAGACAGTTCTTTCAGCTAGCGACGACTCTTGTCTTAATTAAAAATGAGACTTGGCAATATACTTCATTTGCTAAATCCCATTTCTTTATGATCTATTATTTTATTTTTTAGTACCATGTTCAAGTATTGAATATGATTTATAACCGCCTGTCATATTTACCACATTGAATCCATTTTGCATTAATATTCTATTGGCGATGTATCCTCTTAGCCCCACCTGGCAATACTCTATTATTTCTTTGTCTTTATCAAGCTCTCCTAATCTTTTTCTTAAGCTGTCTACTGGTATATTGATTGCACCTTCTAGATGTCCTTCCTTAAATTCTTTTTCTGTTCGTACATCTAAAAGTATTGTATTTTCCTTATTTCTTTCCTGTATATATTGATATGTAACCATATTGCTTCTGCCTTCAAGAATATTTTGTGCAACATAACCTGCCATGTTCACTGGATCTTTGGCTGACGAAAAAGGAGGTGCATAAGCAAGCTCTAACTCTTGCAAGTCTGTAACCTTACCCCGAAGCCTGATTACTGTTGCTATTACATCAATTCTCTTATCTACTCCTTCTCCCCCTAGTATTTGACAACCTAATATTTCTCTATGATCATTGAATAGAAGCTTTAAACTCATCTGCATTGTATTCGGGTAGTAGCTTGCATGGGATATAGGATGAAGATATATGGCTTTATAAGGTATATTGAGTCTTTGAAGGGTTCTTTCATTTGCCCCCGTGCTTGCAGCTACAAGCTTGAATATCTTGATTATTGAAGTGCCTTGGGTACCTTCATAAGTTCTCTCTATTCCAGCTACATTGTCTGCTGCGATTCTTCCTTGCTTATTGGCAGGCCCAGCCAGGGGAATTGCAGTGTTTTGTCCGGTAACAAAATCAACTACTTCTATGGCATCTCCTACAGCATATACTCCTTGTGCGTTGGTTTCCATCTTTTCACTGACTATGATATGCCCTTTTGGTCCTAGCTCTATTCCTGAATCCTTTAAGAATCCAGTTGCAGGAGTTACCCCTATTGCTAGAACAATCATATCTGCCTCC
>JAUQXG010000544.1 GCA_030834765.1 Lutispora sp. | reverse complement strand
TGCAGTGGAATATAATAAGATAAATAAATGACTATTAAAACGGAGGAAATCTAATCCTCAATCTTAATAGTCATTATTCATTCAAATTATTCAGCTCTTATCCTTCTGTGGTTATCTGTAAAAAGCATGACTGCCAATTGTTTTAAAATATTCTTTATTTTTTACGATCCATTCACCTTTTGAGGTTTTTGGATTAAAAAAATATGTGCTGTCTTCTATTACATTTTTTCCTTCTAATACTTCTTTGGCTGCTTTCATACTATCAGCATTAGGCGTATCATTAATTGCACCATTTGTTGTTGGTGTAAATTGAGCCTTATTGTTGCTGCGTTCAAATATAACTTCTTTTATTGTATCCGGAAACTTATCTGACTTAACTCTATTTAGTATCACATTTCCTACGGCAAGCTTTCCCTCATAGGACTGATGGCCGGCTTCTGCATTTATGATTCTAGAAAGCCAATATACATCATCTTTTGTCTGTTCCGTAATGCTGGTTGTCCCACGGGAAGTCGCGGCTTTTAATGTTAAAAGTTCATTGCTTTTTGCATATAACTTTTCAAAAGTCTTGTTGCCAACTATCCCATCAGCTGTTAATCCATTTGCCTTTTGAAATTTCTTTACGGATGCTTTTGTCACAGTACCAAAATAGCCTGTTGCTTTTCCTGTAAAGAATTCTTTTTCTTTTAGTTCGGCCTGCAATTGTGTTACAGAGCTGCCTCTGCTTCCGTATTTAAGTATTGAATCTCCAAACACACCTGTAGTCGTAACGATCATGCAGGCTGTCAATGTAGCTGTAAAAATTACATTTTTTAAAGTTTTGTTCATCATTTCATATTCCTTCCTTTATTTGCTTCCGAAGTTAGCTGACGGGTGCGGGATAGAAGGCATCCCTACTATAACATATGCCATAGATTAACCCCCAAATTTGGTTCCTCCGTACTCAGCAAGGCTGAGATTCAGCATTAATCAATATGTCTCTGTGACATATTAAGAAGTTTAATATATGTTAAAGCTAATGTCAAAAGGAATATATGGAAATTAATATCCAAAAATCGAAATCATCATTGATTTCGATTTTTAATGGGCTTAACTTTATTCATTTAAAAATTCTTCTGCCTCTTCCTTATCATAGCAAATGAGTTGATTTTCATATTCTTGAATACCACTTCTTATGCCATATGTTCTTGCAAAATTCTCATCTACTACTATGGCCATTTTTTCCACACTAGATAAACCAGCCAGATTTTTTAGCTTCATAATAAAAGGCAGCTGCCAAAAATAAAATTTATAATCAGTTATAGAAACAAATACTTTATATGGATTTTCTACTGTGTTATTCAAAACAGAATATACTTTTTTAACTATGTCCATATATTCAGGCTTGCTTATATCACCTGTAACTTGGATAACTATTTTGCTTGTATCATCGTCAATATCTAAATTATACATAACAACGCTCCTTCACACTTAATATTACATTATATGCATAGAGCTAGATTCATGGAATAGTATTTATGTATTATCATTAAATTAGTTCTTAAAATGAGTATCAAAAAAATGTTCAGAGACTTTCTCCGAACACTTTTTTGATACTCATTTTAAGCGAAATCCAAATCATTTAAATTAATATTAGGTCCAGCATTTATTACCTTTTCATTGACCCCATAGAATTTTTTAAAATTTTCAAAAAAATCTTTTGCTAAATTGTTTGCAATCTTATAATATTCATCAATACTATACCAAATATTTGGTGGGTTCAAAATAAGAGACGGGACATTAGGGCACTCAACAGGCAAGCTTAAATTAAATACAGGATCTCTTACAAATTTTACATGATCTAATTCACCGTTTATAGCAGCGTTTACCATGGCTCTTGTATACTTTAACTTCACTCGACTTCCTATACCATATGGGCCACCTGACCAACCTGTATTAATCAGATATACCTTCACATCATATTTTTCTATCTTCTCTCCAAGCATTTCTGCATAAACACTTGGTCTAAGAGGCATAAAAGGCGCACCAAAGCATGTAGAAAACGTTGACTTAGGATCTACTATACCTCTTTCTGTTCCTGCAAGCTTGCTTGTATATCCTGACATAAAATAATACATAGCCTGTTCTTTATTTAATTTTGATATTGGAGGAAAAACTCCTGTAGCATCTGCTGTTAAAAATATTATAGTCTTTGGAATTCCGCCAATCCCCTCCATAACCGCATTGTCTATATATTCGATAGGGTAAGCCGCTCTTGTATTTTCAGTATACCGTCTATCATCATAATCAGGCTTTCTTGTTTTTTCATCTACCACAACATTCTCAAGAATTGTTCCAAATCTTATGGCTTCCCAAATCTGTGGTTCATTTTCTTGAGAAAGCTTTATGCATTTAGCATAGCAGCCTCCCTCAAAATTAAATACTCCCCTATCAGTCCAGCCATGCTCATCATCACCTATCAGTCCTCTGCTTTCATCCGTTGATAAAGTAGTTTTACCTGTACCAGAAAGTCCGAAAAACAAAGCTATATCTCCTGTTTTTCCAACATTGGCTGAACAATGCATTGGCAGTACTCCCTTAAATGGAAGTAAATAATTCATTACTGTAAAAATAGATTTCTTTATTTCTCCACAATATCTTGTTCCACCTATAAGTACAATTCTCTTCTCAAAGCTGGTTATGATAAAAGCTTCTGAATTGGTACCATCCTCTTGGATATCAGCTAAATAATCAGGTACTGCGATTACAGTAAATTCAGGAACAAATCCTTCCACTTCCTCCGTCTTCAGCTTTATAAATAGCTGCTGGGCAAAGAGATTCTGAAATGCAAACTCATTAATAACTCTGATAGACATTCTATGAATTTTATCCGCACCTACAAAGCCATCAAAAATATATAGCTCTTTATTTTCAATATACTTTTGAACTTTATTATATAATTTATCAAATTTATCTTTAGAAATTGATAAGTTTCCAGAACTCCAGTTTATATAATCATGTACCCCTTCTTCATCAACAAAGAACCTGTCCGAAGGTGATCTTCCTGTATATTTCCCTGTATTTACACATATAGCGCCTGTATCGGTCTTTTCAGCTCCTTCTCTACTCAAAGCTATATCTACTAATTCTTTTATGGGCAGATTAATATT
>JAUQXG010000543.1 GCA_030834765.1 Lutispora sp. | reverse complement strand
TGTCATATGGCTTTCCGAATATGATCCCATTAGCTTTTTGAAGGATTCCCAATGAGCCATAATTGCGCAGCCAATACTCAAAGTATGTTGGTTGTGGTTTATCCTCAGAAGTTTCAAAGAATAGTATGGCATTATCCCACATTTCCTTTGAAGGCCATACCTCAGTTCCTTTAAGCATTTCAAGTACCTCTATGCAGCCACCTATTAATTGTCCTTTTACAATTCCATTACCTTGCAATAGCTCGTAGCCACTGTTTGGTTGTGTTTTTCTGCCTATGCACTTATTTTTCTCTTCCCAGGGCAGATGTTCACTGGTCCAAATTGGAGATGGATCAACATTCCCAATAACCCCATTATTAAATAATACTTTTTCTATCCAATATTTTGTATAATCAAACATTTTTATATTTTCGGCAAACTCTGCCAATATAGAAGGTCCATAAAAGCTTGAAATACCAGCTTTCAAGCATATCATATGTGTTACTGTAGTATCCGAATAACCAATGAAGATTTTTGGATTATTTCTGATTATGTCAAAATCTATATATGGAATCATTCTTACGCTTTCATAACCGCCAATGCATGAGAATATAGCTTTTATTGATTTATCTTCAAAGGCTGCCATAAGATCTTGTGCTCTCTTTTCTGGATTGTTGTAAATAAACGCTGTACCTTTGAGGGTATTAGGCATTTCTACAACTTCTAATCCAAATTCTTCTTGAAGCCGCTTCTTTCCAATATTATATCTCCATAGTATATCGCTATCACCTGCTCCACCCCATGATAAACTGATGGTAGCAACTTTGTCTCCTCTGTTTAAACCAGCTGGTTTTATTAATTTCATATTATTTCCTCCATTCAAAAGTTATAACCCTTTAATATCCTTATTCCACCTTAAATCGAAGTACCGTCTTCAGCTTAGCTGCTTCTGTCTTCCTTGCATCAGAAATATATATCTCCCTATGGATCTTTGATATTCTTTTCAAATGATTTATCTTGCAGTATTCTTCCATCTTTGCGAAGCTTTCTGGCTCACTGTCATAAGATCCAAGGTGCAGCATTTGCACACATTTTCCTTCTTCTAAGCTTTCAAACCTGACTTTATGTAATAATGTGTGTGGCTTCTTTTCCTTTGTATTTTCTATGATTACTCTTGCTAGTTCATCTGTGACAAAATCAGGCTGCCTAATCATAATCGTATATAACAAACTATCTTTATCTAGTTTCTCTAATCCTCTTGCTTCTTCTGCCAGATCCCATATGCCTTCTAAAGGAAATATAGAATACTCAAAGTATCCTTCAGGAATAGTACCTTTCTTTGGCATCATTTTCACTCCATAAGACAGTGAATATAAAGCTCCAACAGCATCACCAAACTCCTCATTGTTGGGATTTCCTTTACCATCTAACATGAAAAATTTTATAGGAGGCACAATAACTGTTTCCGGGGTATTCTTTGGTAAATATAATTCCTTCCCTTGCTTTTTCCATTCATATTTCATTCAAATAACCTCTCCTCTATATGCTTACTTAATCATTACATTTTGAAAGACAAATCGTATTTTTGTTAGTTCTCTACTTCCATTATATTGAATTTTACTATATAAAAACAAGGCAATAAAATTCAACTTTTATAGCCTTGTCTATTAATAATTTTTATCTCAATAAATTCATCAACATATCCATTTTAAAATTATCGAATTGATCAAAATTATTTTGTCTTTTTTCTATTCTGTACTCAATCTTCTCATAAAGCGATATCTCAAATTCATTGTTCATATTATTTTTTCTACTCACTTTTTCCACCCCCTCTGTCAAAACTTAATCAGCTAACCTCACCTTTCACAAAAACAATTGCAATCATTTAATAGCTTCCTCCCTTCATATATCGTTCCACCTTTTCCAACTTAAGGAAAAATAAAAAGGCCATGGATATTCCATGACCTTGATAATCAAATATATAGATACAAAAAGTCACGGACTTCACAGGCCGCGACAATTAATCTTATTTTTCACAAATAGACCTTGCTTTTATAATCCTTCGTTGGCCGTGATACGATATTCATTTTTAACTAAAGATTGATTGACTATTTTATTTGTCATTTTCACGACCTCCTTTACTTTATATTTACTACTTATTTCCTGCAATAATAAGATTCTACCATCTTCTTGCATCTTAGGCAATACCTATAATATTACAATTTAATTACAGTTATGCATGTTTAATGGAATTACTCCAACTTTTTGTAGTGATAACAATATATCAGTTTTAATCCAAATGGGAAATATCTGCCTCAAGTATAAAAGTTTTTTCATCGCCAACTACCTCTAGGACAGATAAACTTGTACCTTCCATAAAGGGTGGTTTCCAAAATTCTTCTAAAGCATAGTTCTTTACTATTAAATATATCGCTTTTATAACAGCTGCATGGGCTACAATCAAAATATTTTCCCCACAAGCATTACTAACGATATAGTTTAATGCATTTTTAACCCGATCAATTAGCATTTGATAGCTTTCGCCATCTAAGGGTTCATATAATTGTGGTTTATTCCAAAAGTTATATTGTAGTTCTTTATGGGATTCTTCAATCTTTGCGTGCTCCACACCTTCCCATGCCCCAAAGCCCATTTCCTTTAAATCTTCATTTATTATTATTGGAATATCTTTATGACCTTTGATTTGATTTGCGGTTTCTATTGCTCTGCCTAGGGGACTACAATAAATGCAATCAAAATCTATGTGTTTCAGACTCTCGCCTAGCTTTTTTGCATTATCTCTGCCTTTTTCAGTTAAATCAGAATTACTCCAGCCCTGCATCCTTCCTTCTTTGTTCCATTGGGTTTCACCATGTCTCGTTATGTATATTTTCAAAGCATTCTCCCCTTAAATTTATATTTACAAGCTTCATTTTCTATTAACTTCTAATATTATTATAAAGTCTGTAGTAATAAAAAGGTTTCTCCTCAGACTCACCTGAGTTTCGTATCATTCTTGTTCCAAGCCTTTTAAAACCACACTTCTCCACAACCTTCTGAGAAGGAAAATTATCCAGCTCAACGATTGCAATTAAATAATCAAGTTTCAGTGAATCAAAAGCCCACTTTATTATAGCTTTTGCAGCCTCACTTATATATCCTTTATTGCTGAACTTTTCAGATATAAAATAAGCCACCTCGATTTCATTATCTACTTCCTCTTTATTGCCAATCCCCACCATTCCTATTATCTTGCCATCTGATTTTAGCGTAACTGCAAGCATGATTCTAGCATTGTACTTTGTTGCACTGGAATATTCCTTGTGAACCCAGCTTATCCACTTTCTTCTGTGCTCTATACTAGACTCCCAGTCAGGCATCCATTTTAAAATATACTTTTCATTGCAGATTTCGTTTAATTCTAATGCATCCTCTTCAGAAAACTGCCTTAATATCAGCCTTTCGGTTTCTATAAGAATTTTCATGGCTTTATACCCTCTCTTTTGTTCCATAACTCTTAATGAGCCCCTCAAGCAATAACAAAGAATGAAGAGATGCCGTTCCAACATTTGCTTCAAAGCATTCCGAGCTGGATTCATTTGCTAAGTCGGATATGGCCCGGATGATTAAAAATGGAATATGATTGACATAGCATACATGTCCAACAGCTGCGCTTTCCATATCTACACATAATGGTTCAAAAAATTCTATTAATCTATGCCTCATATTATCTTTGATAAATGCCTCTCCAGATATAATCCTTCCTGTACAGCATTTATTAGAAAAACCCAAAGATTCTGAAACCGTAACAATATCTTGAAGCATTTTACCATCTGTTTTAAAATATACATCCTCTATATGTGGATAATAATCTGTCAAAAACTCCTTTTGCACATCATGATGGGCAACTTCTTTTGCTATTATCACATCACCTATTTCAAGGCTTTCATCAAGAGCCCCTGCAACACCAGTCAAAACCACATGGGTCACATCATACTTATCGATCAATAATTGAGCTGCTATTGCAGCATTAACCTTGCATACACCTGATATAACAGCAACTACTGATATGTTTTCGAAATCTCCGGAGTAAAAGTCTATCATGGCATGTCTCTTTATCTCTTTATTCTCTATTTTATTTATAAATGGCATGATTTCTGTTTCAGTAGGCCCGATTATTCCAATTTTCATATTTATCTCCCTTCAAATCCTCATTTGATTTAGCTTTTATATTTATTATTTGCTTTTACTTTCAAAAAACCTTCTTATGGGCTTAAAAAATAGCATCAAAATTATAAAGATGATGATACCTGGATATGCAACTGAAAACAATACCATGGCAATAGGATAATTAAAAACTCCAAGCCCTTTGCTACTAATAAATATACTTGTAGGTCCATCAGCTCCACCAATTATGCCTATAGATGCAGCCTGACGAATCGTTGCAAAACCCCATAAATAATGAAAGGCTATAGCTATTATAGCTGAAAGGAAAGTATGTTTAAAGATGTTCCATTTCCTAAAAATCTTCATTAGTACCCCTCCTACATGTTTATGTATGTGAAGTCATTGGAAATAATATTTCTTTGAATAATGTATTTCTTGATTTTACAAACAATGTATCATCTGTCCGTTCCTTAAAAGAGCTAAAGATATTGTATTTATAAAGCTCAGGTATAAAATGAAATTCTATCTTCCTATCATTTGGCATTATAATTTTTTCAATAATATGAGTGTTGTTTGAGCTCATGACCATGGAAGCTACTGTATTCCGCTCAGCTAAACTAGCTCGCCTTCTTCTAATATATATTGAGACATACAACTCTTTACATCACTTATTAAGCTGTCCGATGCACCCCAATCAAATTTAAAAAACATCCCTTTTCCAACACCAGCTGTGATAACTCTTACTTCTGTATCACCCTTTGTATTCTCAATAATAATAGTAATCCCTGCTTTTCCTTCCACTCTCATGAAATACTTCTCAAATACTAGGGTTATTACTTTTTTATCTCTATCTATGTTGATGATGTCCTGGTGAATGAAATCAGCAAAGCCACTTTTCA
>JAUQXG010000542.1 GCA_030834765.1 Lutispora sp. | reverse complement strand
CTGCTGTCCTATGTGAAGTCCATCAGCATCCACAGCTAAAGCAATATCAAGTCTATCATTTATGATGAAAGGAATATGATAATATTTAGTAATCGCCTTCATTTTTAAAGCTAGATTATAAAAATCAAGACTTGAAATATCCTTTTCTCTCAATTGTACTAGGGTGACACCACCTTTTATCGAATCTTCAACTGCTTTGAAGATATCCTTTCCTTTCAGTATCTCTCTGTCTGTTACAAGATAAAGAGCATAATCTACAGGCATCTTATTTTCCCACTCCTTACTATTTCTTCAGGACTTATCTTATACATATAATCAAAAAGCTTTACTCTGAAGCTGCCTGGCAATACTTCATCAAGGGATGCTTGAGCTAGCTCACCTGCTAGTCCCATAGCCATGACCGCAGCGGCACTGGCAATGAACATATCTTCTTCCACCCCAGCGGTAGCCGCAACCAATGCTCCAACCATACAGCCTGCCCCTGTGACTAAAGTAAGGGCAGGGGTTCCATTATCAATAAGGCAAGTCCTTTCGCCATCTGATATGATATCAGTTTCTCCAGTGGCGACAACTACAGTATGAAATCTTTTTGCCAGGCTTTTGCAGGCTTCAATGGCACCTTCCCCATCGTCGATAGAGTCTACACCTCTGACTTTTCCCGCATACCCCGCTAAAAACTTGATTTCTCCAACATTTCCTTTTATAACGGAAACTTTACCATTTTCAAGAATCTTCATAATTACATCCGTTTTTCTGCTAATAGCTCCACAAGCAACAGGATCGATAATCACTGGTTTGTTAAGTACTGCTGCTTTCTTTGCAGCAGCAATAGCAGCAGCTTCCTGTTCTCTAGTCAATGTCCCTGTATTAATATATAGTGCAGAAATGAAATTGACGAATTCTTCAACCTCAGCATCTACTTCTACCATGGCAGGTGATGCACCGAAGCTTAACAATATGTTTGCACAATCATTAATTGTCACATAATTTGTTATAGCCTGCACAAGAGGAGTTTTCTCTCTAACTATTTTTATAACATCAGCAATTTTATTTAACATAACGATCTTCTCCTAACTTTAATTTATTTGCTATAGAACGCATTACTATATAAAAAACAATTGTTATCATCATTGTTGGTATAGAAGAGCCCAAAATCAGGTCATAGCCTGAAATTACATAGTATGATGTGGTACCAAATAGGATGGATACAATTCCGGCAATACTAAATTTGCTCTTTGATCTATCTTTTCTATATATAAAATAGTCGATAATGATCACTGAAAATGCAGGGGCGAAAAATGAACCTATCATATAAAGAAAACTTTCATATTGCTCCATAGGGAAATATATTGCAAGTAAGGTGCCTAGTGCTGTGAATCCTATAATAAGCTTTTTTCTGGATATTTTCTGTGATAGATTCAAGGTAGTTAAAACAGCCGAATACACATCCATAAAGGTTGTAGTAACTGTTGCAAATATTACAATAAAAAGAGCAGCAAAACCCATGTTAAACTTGAAAAGCATCCCTATTATATCAGATGTGCCTGAGTAAACAGCGGTTATCAGCCCAATTGTATACATAAGTGTACTCCCAATAAAATATCCTGCGAAGCTTCCTAAAATGCTTCCTTTTTCACTTTTGCCGGACATGGTATAATCAGATATCAAGGGTACCCAGCTAAGAGGCATAACAATACTAAGCTCAAGGGCTGTACCAAAGGATATCATTTCTGTTACACTTTGCGCTTGCCCGCCTTTTAGAGCTAAGTTCAACATCACAAAGCTCAAAGCTGCTAGCAGGACTACAGCTATATTATTGAAAGTACTGATGCCTTTATCTGCATTTACTGCCCAAAGAGCAACAAGTATTCCTGCAAATATTACCAGAAGCGGAAAGCCATTTCCACCAAGAAATCCAACTGTGAAAGGCTCGATGGATCTTGCACATTGTATCAGCATAATGGCTGTCCACCCAATAAGCTGAATGATATTGAATATGGATATGATATAGGATCCGTATTTTCCAAGAGACATGCGACTAGCCATAAGAGAAGGCTTCTTTTCTCTAAAACCTATGATTCCAACAAGAGCTATCATCATGCAGCCAATAAGATGACCTGCAATGATGACGATAATTCCTTTTTTTATACCTAATGGAGCGATTAAGCCTCCTGTCATGATTTCTGCTAAAGATACAGCAGCACCAAACCATAGCGCGAATAAACTAAATCCGCTTATCTTTTTTTCGTTATTCATTTAAGATGCCCGCCTTTTTATACAAATCATAAAAATGATTTGTAGGCCCCACTCCATGACCTAATTCAATGGAGCTTTCTATAGCGCCGTTTATATATTTCTTTGCTTTTAATGCGGCATCCTGTATGGAATTCCCCTTAGCAATGAAAGCAGCAATAGCAGATGAGAAAGTGCATCCGGTTCCATGAGTATTTTTTGTACTTATTCTGGTTCCTTTTATAGGAGTAAAGGTTACGCCATCATACAAAATATCTACAGCATCACCGGAAAGATGTCCCCCCTTGACAATTACATTTTGTGCACCAAGCTTATGGATTTTAACTGCTGCATTTTCCATCTGCTCAATTGTCTCAATTTTATCTCCTGTTATGACTTCAGCTTCGAATAGATTAGGTGTAACAACTAAGGCTAAAGGGAAAAGCAACTTTATAAGAGCATCTATTGATTCCTGTCTCAAAAGATGGCAGCCACTTTTTGAAACCATAACCGGATCTAATATGATGTTTTTAGCATGATTTCTTTTAAGAGATTCTGCAATTGCTTCAATAATTTCTATACTGGATACCATACCTATTTTTACACCGTGTATCTCGATGTCATCATATAAGCAATCTATCTGCTTTTTAATAATGTCAATATCCATTTCACTTACTGCCAGTACACCTGTAGTATTTTGAGCTGTAACTGCTGTTATAACACTCATGCCATAGGTTCCCAGTGCGCTGAATGTCTTGATATCCGCCTGAATCCCTGCCCCTCCGCAGGAATCAGAACCTGCAATTGTTAATAGATTTTTCATTTTTTCCTCCATTACATATTTTATTTTTGAAATCTGATACAATAAAAAAATAAAAAGGGATGCATAGGCTTGCATCCCTTTGAAAACAAAGATACAATCACTTCCCTACGCTGGAATTATCCAACAGGTTCAAGGGTCAAGCCTTTAAAAGGCTTTCTCAGCAATTGCCCCCCTAGTAATTATTGTTACGATATTCAATTGAGTTAAGTTTACTATAATTGTGATAGGTTGTAAAGCTAGTTATATTCGTTTAATTTTCCACAGGGGAATGCACCCACATAAGTGTAGTAGTTTTTTTGCTAATATTATACCAATTATGATATTCATTAGATTTAAAATACATTGAATCACCATTTTTTAATACATAGACTTCAGTTTGGTTCAATGTTACTTGAATTTTTCCATTCACAATATAGATGAATTCTTCTCCGGTATGGCGATGGCTTTCTAAAGAACCACAGCCTGGTTCTACTGTATACATCATTGGAATAAGGATATGTTGTTTAACTGATACCAGAGATTCCATTTTGACACCCTTTAGACCTACATCTACTTCTTCTCTTTCTTTATTTCTCACAACTTTACTTTCAGTGATTTTGTTGTCAAAGAAGTATAATATGCTTTCTCCATAAAAGTTTGCCAATTTATTTAGTATTTCCAAGGATATATTTGATTGACCTTTTTCAATTTTGCTTAAATATGATGGTGATATGCCTACTGCATTAGATAGATCCTCTAATGTATAGTGCAGATTTTCGCGCATTTCCCTCCATTTACTGCTTAGTAGCTTTTTTGAATACTTAGCACTATTCTGGTTTTCTGACTCTGCAGAAGTAGATCTTCCTATGTCTGAGCGCAAGATATTTTTTAATGCAAGTATTCCTATATTTTCATCTATAGAATATCTTTTTATTTTCTTTAAGAGTTCTATATCATCAAAATCAAAAACCCTATAATTGTTATCTTTTCTTTTCGCAGTGAAAAGGCCGTTTTTTTCCCAATTTCTTATAGTGGCTGGAACTACACCAAGTATCTTCGCTACCTGATTTATATTAAAAAACATCTCGTCATTTGAAAAATGATCTATACCCATTTTAAACCTCACTCCCTAAGTATATTATATTTTACGATTTGACAATAGTAAAGAATAATAAATGAATAACATTGTAAATAGGTTTTATATAAATAGGAAAATAAATTTAAAAACATTGTAAAAAGTAATTGCAATGTTAGGAAATAAATGTTACGATGATTTTAATGTAAGAGATGTACATAGAAGTGATAAGTTTAAGATTGCTTAATAAAAAATGAGAAAGTGGGGAGTAAACATGAACACAAACTTTGAACGAACTGAGGAATTTGCTTTGGGCCTTGATGAGAATGATAGCATGGCACATTTTAGAGAGCGTTTTTATTTACCTAAAGAGGGCATTTATATGGATGGCAATTCGTTAGGTCTTCTTTCTAAGGATGCAGAAGCATCTGTTTTAAGAGTAATAGATGAGTTTAAAACTATGGGGATAAATGGTTGGATGGAAGGGAAGCCCGCCTGGTTTACACTCTCTGAAGAATTAGGCAAAAAGATGGCAGCTCTTGTTGGGGCGAAAGAAGATGAGGTTGTAGTTACAGCTTCAGCAACAATCAATCTTCATAATCTCATAGCTACCTTTTTCAAGCCAACTGCATCAAGAAATAAAATAGTGATAGATGAATTAAATTTTCCATCAGATAAATATGCAATCGAGAGCCAACTGCTGCTTCATAATCTAAATCCTAAAGAACACCTTATTATAGTAAAGAGCAGAGATGGAAGAACGATTTTAAAAGAGGATGTAGCAGCTGCTATGACAGATGAAGTATCATTGGTGCTCCTGCCGTCCGTGCTATACAGAAGTGGTCAGCTTATGGACATAGAATATTTGACAAAGGAAGCTCATCGAAAAGGTATCATGATTGGTTTTGATTGCTGCCACTCTGTTGGAGCTATACCACATAAGTTGTCTGAATGGGGCGTGGATTTTGCTTCATGGTGCAATTATAAATATTTAAACAATGGACCGGGAGGAAGCGGTGCTTTATATGTAAATGAAAAGCATTTTGATAAGATACCAGGTCTTTGTGGATGGTGGGGTTATGATAAAAATACACAATTTGATATGAACTTAGACTTTGCACCTGCAAAAGGAGCAGGTGCTTGGCAGATAAGCACTGTAAATCTTTTTAGCACAGCACCTCTAGAAGGGTCTCTAAATATTTTTATGGAAGCAGGAATAGAAAATATAAGAAAAAAATCTCTACATCAAACAAGTTACATGATGTATCTGATAGATAATCTTATATCGGAAGAACCATATAACTTTATAATTGGTAACCCAAGGGAAGCAGATCAAAGGGGAGGGCATATTGCACTTGAACATCAAACAGAAGCAGTCAGGATAAATGAAGCTTTGAAAAAAAGAGGTGTTATTCCTGACTTTAGATATCCAAATGTAATAAGACTTGCGCCAATCGCATTGTACACTTCTTATCAGGATATATGGAAGGTTGTACAGCATTTGAAAGAAATTATGGACTATAAAGAATATGAGAATTTTGATAGTAGTCGAGGAACAGTGGCATAAAAGTGGCAAAGCAGAAAAATGGCATGACTTACCTTTTTATGATAGCCCTTCTTTTTTTACAAATATATATATATTTGTAAAAAAAGAAGGATTTTTGATATCGATGGAGAATTATAATATATATAAATAGGACCATAGCACTAATTCGAAGTAAATGTGCTATAAGTCTAGGCTCGATTTTATGATAACTAAGATGTATATGATTTCTTATTTAACAATAGAGCGTAATAGCATATAACGATAATAGCACACTTATCGAAAGATAAGGTCGCAAAGCCATGGGTCTAAGGAAGATTCTATGATTGCCAGGCTGCCGAATTAATATGTTTTTATTTTTGATAAAAATAAATCGTTGTATATGCAATGAATGTTCTCTGTACTTGTAGTAATGGAGGGGGATTATGCATAGGGTATTAGTAGTAGATGATGCACTTTTTATGAGACAAATTATTAAAGACATTGTATGTGATTTGGGGTTAATAGTATGCGGAGAAGCTGAAAATGGAAAACAAGCTTTGGATAAGGCATGTGAATTGCAGCCTGATATCATCACAATGGATATTACGATGCCTATAATGAATGGTCTTGAATCATTGAAGCGAATGCGTGTATGTGGAGTCAATTCAAAGATAATCATGTGCAGCGCGATGCATCAAAACGAAATAGTAATGGAAGCATTAAGAAGTGGCGCAGATGATTTTATAATGAAGCCATTTAAGGAAGAAAATCTAAAAGAAACCATTCAAAAACTATCACTTAAATAAGCAATAAAATATGAAGGCATAGGGCTATTTGATAGCAGGCTATGCCTTTTTTTATTGAGAAAATGATTGCGGTATTGTAATAAAAGGGAATTATAACTTATTGTAGAATTAATATTGTAGAACTAATATAGATATAAGATATATTTGATATTTGGAGGGGTTCCCTTGAAGATAATACATACAGGTGATTGGCATATCGGGAAAATAGTAAACGAATTTTATATGACTTCAGATCAAGAACACATATTAGAACAATTCGTAGAAATGATAGATCAAGAAAAACCAGATGCAGTAGTGATTGCAGGGGATATTTACGATAGGTCTGTGGCACCTGTAGAAGCTGTAGAGCTTTTAGATAGAGTGTTCACAAAAATAGTGATAGACCTTAAAACTCCGATACTGGCAGTAGCGGGTAACCACGATAGTCCTGAACGTCTGGGCTTTGCCTGCCAGATATTGAGGAACAAAGGATTATATATAGAGGGTATATTTAAAAAAGATATATCTAAAGTGGTGATATCAGATGAATATGGGCCAGTGAATTTTTATTTGCTTCCTTATGCGGACCCAGCATTTGTAAGAGATATTTATGAGGATGGGAATATTCGCAGCCATAATGATGCATTTAAGGCAGTAATGGAAAGAATCAGTAACCAATTAAATATTCAAGAAAGAAATGTTTTAATTACTCATGGATTTGTAAGAGGTATAGAAGATATGGAGCTTTCTGATTCAGAGAGACCGCTTTCTATAGGAGGTACTGATTATATAGATGTAGCGCATTTTAAAAACTTTCATTATACTGCACTAGGGCATCTTCACGGACCTCAAAAAGTAAGCAGTGAAAGGGTTAGATATTCAGGCTCTTTAATGAAGTATTCATTTTCCGAAGTAAAGCAGAAGAAAAGTATTACCATTGTCACCATAGATGGTGCTGGCAATGTTACCACTGAATTAAGAACATTTGTACCGATAAGGGATATGAGAGAGATCAAAGGCGAATTAAACAAGCTCTTAGACCCCACCGTTTATAAAGATACAAATATTGATGATTATATAAATGTAATTTTGACAGATGAAGGTGAGTTGATAGACCCTATTGGGAAACTTAGAGCTGTGTATAAAAATATCATGCAAATAACCAGAGAAAACAGGCAGAATGAAGGGAAACGTATAAAGGAAGAATATGGATCAGATTATAGGAATAAATCAAAGATTGATCTTTTTAAAGATTTCTATAAATATATAACTGATGTAGAACTTGGGGAAGACAAACTTGGAATTATTGAGGAAACCATTGGAGAAATAGAAAAAGGAGGTCAGTAAATGAGACCAATTAAGCTGACCATGTGTGGATTTGGACCATACGCAGGAATAGAAATTATAGACTTTACAAAGTTTAAAGATCAAAATATATTCCTCATAACAGGGCCTACAGGAGCTGGTAAAACTACTATATTTGATGGCTTGTGCTACGCTATATTTGGACTTGCCAGCGGATCAGATAGGGAAAGTGATACTTTAAGAAGTGACTTTTCTGATGAAGAGACCCTAGCCTATGTGGAGCTTGAATTTGAGCTTAGAGGTCAAAGATATTATATAAAAAGAATTCCAAAGCAAATGAAAAAGAAGCTGCGTGGAGAAGGACTCACTGAGCAGAATCCAGAAGCAGAGCTAAAAATAGACAGCGGCAACTTGGCCAACGGCAACTTGGCCAGCGGCAAGCTCATAACAGGAGTTAAAGATGTAAACGAGCAAATTGAAAAGATCATGGGAATAAACTATGAACAGTTTAGGCAGATTGTCATGATTCCTCAAGGAGAGTTTAGAAAGCTTCTTCTTGCAGAAAGCAAAGAAAGAGAAAGCATATTTAGAAAAATATTTGGTACTTATCAATTCCAAAGAGTTCAAGAAGCATTGGAAGATAAAGCAAAAGTCCTTAGCAGACTGATAGAAGAATTCGCAGGAAGAAGAAACACATACATAAAGAATATAGATTGTGGCAATGATGAAACATTAAAAGCTTTAATTGGCAAAAAAGATTTAAATATAATAGAAATTTGTGATGGCTTGGAAGCAAATATAAAGAGCGATTTGCTAGAGGAAGAAACAAACTTAAGGTTAAGCACTATTATGGATAAAGAACTAGGGGATTTACAAAAGGAATTTATACAAGCTGAGGAAATGAATAAGAGAATTGAAGCAAGGTTAGAAATGAGGAAACGATTAGAATCACTTGAAGCATTAAAACCTGCTATAGAAAATAAAAATATAAAATTACAGAAGGGCAGAAAAGCCTTAAGTATAAAAACCCATGAGGATTACTTTCAAAATAGAAAAACAAATTTAGCGAACAAAAAAAAGGAATTAGAGGATTCAAGAAATCAGCTTCATATTCTGGAACAAAGATTTAAAGAATTAAGTGTTTTGTTAAATGAAGAGGAAGGGAAAGGGGAGCAAAGAAGAAATCTTTCCGAATTATTAGTAAATCTTAAAAAAGATTTAAATAGGGTAATAGAATATGAGCTAGGCCAAAAGAATTTAAATAAGCTTAAAGAAGATCTGGAAGAGAAAGCGAAGATGCGGGCAAATAACAAAGAAAAGATAGAGTCTCTAAATACGATGATAAAAACTTTTCAAGAGGAATTGGATAAAGTCAAGGAAGCGGCACTTCTTTATGCAGAAGCTATGGCCATCCTCACGAAAGATCAGGAAATATATAATAAACTGAATATTTTACATACTGAAAACTTGGAGCTGGATTTATTAAGAGAAGAATATGGAAATGCAAAACTTCTAAATGAAAGATGTGAAAAAGAGTACAACCTCCAAAAAAGGCAGTACGATCATTTAAGCGACTTATTTTTGGAAGGTCAAGCAGGAATACTTGCAAAGAAATTAAAATCTGATGCGCCTTGCCCCGTATGTGGATCCTTAGAACATCCAAATCCAGCAGCTTTAGTGCTGGAAGTACCTACTGAAGCTAAACTGAAATCTGAAAAGCTAAGTCTTGAAATGCTTGAAAAGAAATACCATGATGCACGTGGGAACTATGAAAGGGTTAAGGAAAAAGGTTTAAATAAAAGGAAGATAATACTAGAAAAGAAGGCTGAATTACATCCTTTATTTGGAGTGGAAATCAATACATTAGAAAAAGAAGAGCTAAACCAATTTCTAAAAAGTAACATGGACCAATATAAAACGAAGATAGACAATGAGAATCAGCTGATAAGAACACTTGATCAAAAAAGAAAACAAGAAAAAGACTTGGTCGAGAAGCTTTTGCAAATGAATAAAGAGCTAAAAGAGGAGAATAGCAGCACGACACGATTTGAGGAAGAATTTTCTAAGGTCTATGTCAGGGTTACTAGTGAAGTCCAACTATTAGATAAAATCAAAAGTCAGCTTCCAGAAGGAATTACAACAAAAACACAAATGGATATAGAGATAGAGAAACAAGATAAATTATATAAAGCCATGGAAAATGCCTATAAAAATATACAAGATCAATATAGAACCATAGAATTAAAATATACCGAAGCATCAACGAATATGGCTATGAAAAAGGAATCATGCATGAAGGCGGAAGATGAACTTGCTGAAGCAAAATTAAAACTTGAAGGAGAGGTCAGCAGCCAAGGCTTTATAGATTTTGATGAATATCTTGTTTCAAGGCTTTCCAATGAAAAAATCGAATCATTAGATAGCGAGATAAAGGAATTTAATGAAAATATAAAGTCTGCTGCTGATGGATATAAAAAAGCTTTAGAAGAAACAGCAGGGCTTTCTATAGTAGAATTGCAGAAAATACAACAACGTTTGCATGAGAAAAAAGTTCAAAAACAAGATATGGAGAAGAACGGTAAGCTTATTTATGCAAGGATCAATCAAAATAAAAATATGTTAGAAAAGATAACAGAAATAAATGAGAATATCCTTGGCAAAGAATCAGAATTCAGTGTCATAGGTCAGCTTGCTAACATTGCAAAAGGCAATAATCAAGAAAGAATCAGTTTTGAAAGATACGTATTAGCTGCATATTTTAATGATATTATAGAGGCAGCAAATACAAGATTTCATAGAATGACCTGTGGAAGATATGAGCTTTCAAGAGTAAAAGAAAAGCTAAAGGGAGCCGCTCAACAGGGACTTGAGCTTGAAGTGTATGATAATTATACAGGTAAAGCAAGGCATGTAAAAACCCTCTCTGGCGGAGATGGTTTTAAAGCATCTCTGGCTCTGGCATTGGGACTTGCTGATATCGTTCAATCTTATGCAGGCGGAATAAACCTTGATACAATGTTTGTAGATGAGGGCTTTGGAACGCTAGACCCTGAATCGCTAGATAATGCTATAGAATGTCTGTTAGATTTACAGAAAACTGGAAGACTAGTTGGGATCATATCTCATGTGCCCGAATTAAAGGAAAGGATCAGAGCAAGAATAGAAGTTTGCCCAAGTATGAATGGAAGTACCATAGGCACAAAAATATAATCAAAATAGGCTGTAGCTCAAAGTTGAATTTTCCTATAGCCTATTTTGATTATGATGGGAGTTATGATGAGCATACCATCTTATTCAGAGCTTTTATTTTTCCCTTTTTTATGTTCCTTTACACATTCATTCAATAGATATTCTATTTGACCATTTATTGAACGAAAGTCATCCTCTGCCCATTGAGATAGGTCCTTCCAAAGAGACGATGATAATCTCAAAAGTATTTGCTTTTTTTCTTTTTCTTTATTTTCCATATATCATCAGCCCCCTTTCTATTTTATCAATATAGGGAACCGCTATTGACAATGGGCTGAGCATCTTTGTTTCCACAAAGAACTACAAGGAGATTGCTGACCATAGCTGCCTTGCGCTCCTCATCTAGATGAACGATATCGTTTTCATTCAGTTTCGCAAGAGCCATCTCTACCATTCCTACCGCTCCTTCAACGATCATTTGCCTTGCATCGATGATTGCAGAAGCTTGCTGTCTTTGCAGCATTACAGAAGCGATTTCTGGGGCATAGGCCAAATGGGTAATCCTTGCTTCTAAAATCTCCAGACCAGCGATTTCTACCTTTGTCTGTAATTCATCCTTCAGTCTGTCTGCAACTTCCTGACTGCTTCCACGAAGAGATTTTTCATTATCATCATTTGATGCATCATATGGATATAGCCTTACGATATTTCTCAGTGCAGAATCACATTGTATGGATAGATACTCAATATAGTTATCAACATTAAATACTGCTTTTGCCGTATTTACAACCTTCCATATAACAACAATTCCAATAATTATAGGATTTCCTAATTGGTCATTGATCTTTTGTTTATCATTATTTAAGGTCATTGCTTTGAGAGAGATTTTTTTGCTTCCTATACGAACATTTGTTGTACTGCCAGCATTTTTAACAGTTGATGACTGTGCTTCAGCAGAGAAAGCAGCAGTAGTGGCTGATAAGGCAGAGGTATTAATTGCAGTAACAAAAGGATTTACAAAGAAATATCCTGGTCCTTTCAATGTGCCATAATATTTTCCAAAAAGAGTGAGAACCAAAGCTTCATTAGGCTTTAGAATTTTCAGACCTGCAAACAATATAGGGCCAATTATAAAAAAGTATACAGCGCATATTATAATAATTGTCATGGCGAAAACAACATTTATTCCCTTTCCGCCAAGATTCATACCATAGAAGAAACCAACTATGGAAGCAATGTATAGTATAATGTTCAGCAAAAGTATTCCCATACCACTTATGGCTTGTGGTTCGATTTCTTCATATTGCAGTTGATTTTTATTTATTTCACCACTTTGAGACATAGTAAAACCCCGTTCTCTTTATAATATAAAAGTGATATCATTTTGATATCACTTTTATATTATTCTAATGCTTAATAAATGTCAAGAGGTTTAAGTCTATTTTTATTCCTATATGAATAGGGAGGAGAAACCACTATTTTAGATTTGGAAACTGTTATTCTACAAGAGATTTTAGGTCACCATATCCTTCCTTCTCCATTTCATCATAAGGAATAAACTTTAAGGAAGCACCGTTGATACAAAACCGAAGGCCTCCTAAGTCTTTTGGACCATCTTCGAAAACATGACCTAAATGTGAATCTCCGCTTCTGCTTCTTACTTCAGTACGATTCATACCGTAGGTATCATCTTCTTCATAAGTTACAACATCAGAAACAATAGGCTTAGAAAAACTTGGCCATCCACAGCCAGACTCAAATTTATCCGTTGAAGAAAATAAAGGTTCTCCAGTTACGATGTCAACATATATTCCTTTTTTATTGCTGTTCCAATAATCATTAGTGAAAGGAGTTTCCGTTTCACTTTCTTGTGTTACCTTATATTGAATATCGGTTAAAGACTTTTTTAGAGCTTCATCACTAGGCTTTTTATATTGCTCAGGGTCTATAATAACTTTTTGATCCTTCAAGCTGCTAAAATCAATATGGCAGTACCCATTAGGATTTTTCTCTAAATAATCCTGATGATATTCTTCCGCCAAATAATAATTTTTAAGAGGTAAAACTTCAGTAGCTAGTTTTTTCTCGTAATTTTTCTGAGTATAAGCTATTACTTCATCAATAACAGCCTTATCGCTTTCGTTTTTATAGTATATGCCGCTTCTATATTGGCTTCCGATATCATTTCCTTGCCTATCTTTGGCAACAGGATCAATGATTTTAAAGAAATGAGTGAGCAATGTCTTCAATTCTATTTTTTCTGGATCATATATGACATGCACTGTTTCTGCAAAACCAGTTGTCCCGGTACATACTTCTTCATAGGTTGGATTTTCTTTGTTGCCGTTGGCATATCCTGTGGTAACATCATATA
>JAUQXG010000541.1 GCA_030834765.1 Lutispora sp. | reverse complement strand
ACTACGTGGTTGAGAGGTTGGAGGTGGAAGTGCAGTAATGCATGTAGCTGACCAATACTAATAGGTCGAGGGCTTGATCAATTTTGATTTGATAATTAAACTTAACCATTCACATTATGCAGTTTTGAAGGTATATGCAACCTAACGGTTGCGGGCACGAGACTCGAGGTACGAGGCACGAGTGCTTAAGTAGACCTTTGAAGAATAGAATAAGGTAAATGGCATAAATGGTTAAAAGGTCGAGATATTAAACCTCGCGCCTCGAGCCTCGAGCCAAAATCATTACGAAGTAATGATTCACTATCCGGTGGCAATGACGGAGAGGTCACACCTGTTCCCATACCGAACACAGAAGTTAAGCTCTCCAGTGCTGATGGTACTTGGACCGCAGGGTCCTGGGAGAGTAAGTCGTCGCCGGGTTCATAAAAAAACAACCTATATATTTTGTATAGGTTGTTTTTTTTATGCCTTAGGGAAGGTGTACTCTCACCGTTCCGCATCACCACTGAGTAATTAGCGGTCAGGCATAAAGGATTATAGCTGTATCATAGTAACTTCTTTCCAATCAATATATTTATTTAACTTCTCTACAAGTTTTTCCATATATTCCTTTTCAAGCTCAGTAAATCTATTTAATTCAGGGCTATCTAAATCTAAAACTCCATATACTACACCATCTCTTATAATAGGAACTACAAGTTCAGAGTTAGAAGCACTGTCACAGGCGATATGACCTGGAAACTCATGTACATTTGACACAAGCTGAGTCTTCATTTCTCTTACTGCTGCTCCGCAAACACCTTTTTCTACTTTAACTCTATTGCATGCAGGCAAACCTTGAAACATTCCAAGTACAAGCTCCCCATCCTTCATAAAGTAAAAACCTGCCCAATTAAGCTTATTTATTATTGCATATATAAGTGCAGAAGTATTAGATAAATTTGCAAGTGTGTCTTTTTCTGAGCTTAATTGACCTTCAAGCTGCATCAAAAGAAAATTATATTTTTGTTTATCATTCATTTTTTCAATTCCAGCTAGTTTAATCATGTTATGCACCTCGTTAAGAATTATTTAATATTAGAGATTTTCTTTTAGATACTTTATTTTATCATTTTTATAAGCTTAAATATATAGTAAGTCGCTTAGTATAGCCTGAATATGTATTGTAATGTTAGTGTAGCTTTAAAGTATCTTAGAAATGTAAAACAAAAATAGAGGTCGCTTTTTGACAAGCAGCCTCTATTTTTACTTGTGAAAGCTATTTAAACTTCGGTAGTATTCCTGCTGTCATACAGGCCTTGATTATGATAACCATAGCCGGACCAAGTATAACTCCTGCAACACCTATTGTCTTTAGACCTACATACATAGAAATAAGAGATAAAACAGGATGAATGCCGAGCTGATCTCCTACTACCTTAGGCTCAATCATATATCTAACCACTAAAATAATTAGATAGAGCGCCAATAGGGATAGGGCAAGTCTATAGTTTCCCATTAAAGCACTTACTATTGCCCAAGGGACATAGACACTTCCTGTACCTAGTACAGGGAGAACATCTACCATAGAAACAATTACAGCGATAAGTAAAGCATAGTTGACACCGATAATATTCAGACCAAGTAAAGATTCTGTAAAAGTAATAGAGATAAGTAATGCCTGTGCCTTAAGAAAGCCTACAAAGGAGTTGAAAACATTATCTTTAAAAACAGAAATTTTTCTGGCCCATGCTGGACTAAACTGTTTGAATAAAAATGCCTTCAATATAAATTTATCCTTTGTTAAGAAGAAAGTAGCTATTGTCATAATCAAAAGAACAATCAAAAATCCTGGCAGCCATTTTATAGTTTCTATTGCAGCCTTTGTAGTATTGCTGAGCAAACTGGTGGCATTGTTAAAGACTGTTCTGATGACATCCTGCAACAGTGTTGAGGCTTCTGGTGGCAATTGTAAATAAATGTCCTGACCTCTTTGAAAAAGACCTTCAACCATATTATAGATCTGCTGAGAGTAGTCTGGAAGGCTGTTATATAGTTTTACAAGTTCAATAGATAAATTTGTAATTGCCAATACAACAAGCATTATAACACTGGAAAATACCAGAACAATAGATAGGGCTACTGCAATACCTCTTTTCATTTTAAAGGACTCAAAGAACCTAACTACAGGCTCTATAGCCAGTGATATAAGAAAAGCAAATATAAATGGAGCAAGATAAACCAAAACATACTTAAATAAAAGGAATATTAATGTAAGTGTAGAAATAATAATTATACTTCTAAGGATTATGCCGCCATCTTTTTCAATATTGGGTTTAAACATAAATACACCCCATTTCATACAAGCGATAAACTATGTATATTTCTATATTTGTAGACAATCAATCACTCTCATTATATTAGAATATATGCCAATAATCAATTTAATAATAGCGATTGATATTTATATTATTAACAATTATTTGTTATAATTAACACAAATGGGCAAGTTTATATAAAGTATTAAGTAAATATAAGAGCAAGGGAGCGTAAATTTTGAGAGAAGTAACTACAGAGGAAATTAAAGCTGCTGTAAAAAGACTGCTGTTACAAGCCAATTACCATCTTTGTAATGACGTAAAACAAAAACTGATAGATTTTAGCAAAGTAGAAGTATCTGGTTTAGGAAAAGACATATTAAACAGCTTAATTCGCAATGCAGAAGCTGCAAGTAAAAATGAAGTGGCAATATGTCAGGATACAGGAATGGTAATTATATTTATGGAAATAGGACAGGATGTACATATTGCAGGAGATTCTATAAATGATTGTATAAATCAAGCAGTAAAAGAGGCCTATGAAGAAGGTTATTTAAGAAAAAGTGTAGTAGAGGACCCCTTAAACAGAATAAACACTGGAGATAATACACCAGCTATCATATATTATGAAATAGTGCCAGGAGAGCGTATAGACATAAAAGTAATGCCAAAAGGGTTTGGAAGCGAAAATATGAGTGCTGTCAAAATGCTAAAGCCCTCAGATGGAGTAGACACAGTGATAGAATTTATTATAGATACTGTAAAGAAGGCTGGTCCCAATCCCTGTCCCCCTATTATAGTTGGCGTGGGAATCGGCGGTACTATGGAAAAAGCAGCACTGTTATCAAAAAAATCATTGCTCCGGCCAATAGATCAGCATAATAAAAATGAATTCTATGAGAATTTAGAAAAAAAGGTTTTGGACAAAATAAACAATCTTGGAATAGGACCACAGGGCCTTGGAGGCATCACTACAGCTTTAGGAGTAAACATAGAATATTATCCAACTCATATAGCAGGATTACCTGTGGCTGTAAACATATCCTGCCATGCCACAAGACATGCACAAGTGACGATATAAAAGGAGTAACTGTGATGGAATATAAAATAAACACACCACTAGATAATGAAATGGTTCATAAGCTAAAAGCTGGAGATAAAG
>JAUQXG010000065.1 GCA_030834765.1 Lutispora sp. | reverse complement strand
CTAATGAATTTGGAGCAGTTGTTCTTTATCAAAATTCTAAATTGGACATGATTTCTATAAATAAGCTTATGGAATTGGGTTTTGAAATAATAAGAGTTTTTAAAGATAATTTACCAAATGAAAATAAAGAAAAACTTTTAGAGGCCTCCTATAAAAATAATCTTATTCAAATAAGTGATATATTTAGCTCTATAAGGACTGGAAAAAACGTTAATATCCGAAAAATCATCGAAATATCCGAAAACATTAAAGATAATCTCTCTACTGTAAGCGATGTGGTATCGTGCTTAAATAAAATAAGAGCAGTACACGAATATACTTATTGTCATAGTATAAATGTTTCTTTACTTTGTACTTTGTTAGGTAGCTGGTTAAAGCTGGACGATGAACAAATCAAACAGCTTTCCTATTGTGGACTTTTGCATGATATTGGTAAAGCAAAAATATCACCAGAAATATTAAATAAGCCTGACAAACTAACAGAAAGAGAATTTGAAGAAATCAAAAAGCATCCTGTAACAGCTTATGAAATTTTAAAGGCAGACCCAAGCATAAGTAGTGACATTGCACTAGGAGTGTTAATGCACCACGAAAGAGAAGATGGATCAGGCTATCCCTTTGGAATTAAATCCGATAAAATAAGCTTCTTTGCGAAAATAGTTGCCGTGGCAGATATTTATGATGCGATGACCTCAGAAAGGACTTTTAAAAAGCGAGTGCCACAATTAAATGTTTTGGAAATATATAAAAGTGAACTTCTTATTAAATGCGATCCTAGTATAGTAATCACATTTTTTAAAAATATTGTGGAATACTATTTAGGCAATATCGTAAAGTTAAGTAACGGCCAATCGGGTGAAATCGTTTTTATTAATATAAATTATATTTCCAAACCACTGATAAGATTAAAAGATGGCAGTATAATTGATTTATACAAACAATCTGATATCAAAATAGTAGAAATGAACTAATTTTGATGCAAAACAGATTACTATCTCATATAATCTGCTATAATATTGTTATATATTACTAAAAGGAGGTCATACCTATGCCATTAGTAACAACGAGAGAAATGTTCAAAAAAGCATATGAAGGCAAATATGCTGTGGGAGCATTTAATGTGAATAACATGGAAATAATCCAAGGAATTGTAGAAGCTGCGAAAGAAGAAAAAGCCCCTCTAATTTTACAAGTATCCGCAGGTGCTAGAAAATATGCAAAGCATGTTTATCTTATGAAACTAGTTGAAGCAGCTATTGAAGATACAGGATTGCCAATTGCTTTGCATCTCGATCATGGTGAGGACTTTGAAATATGTAAATCTTGCATAGATGGTGGATTTACTTCTGTAATGATTGACGGATCTAAATTCTCCTTCGAAGAAAATATTGCGGTGACTAAAAAAGTAGTAGAATATGCCCATGAAAGAGGCGTAGTAGTTGAAGCTGAATTAGGTAAACTTGCAGGTATTGAAGATGCAGTAAATGTCAGTGCACAGGATGCAACTTTTACAGATCCTGATCAAGCTGTTGAATTTGTTGAAAGAACCGGTGTTGATTCACTTGCAATAGCTATAGGCACAAGCCATGGAGCTTATAAGTTCAAAGGCGAACCTAGATTGGATTTTGAAAGGCTTGAAAAAATATCAA
>JAUQXG010000540.1 GCA_030834765.1 Lutispora sp. | reverse complement strand
ATAGAAATCAAGATTAATGAGAAAAATGAATATTTGAACTTCAAAAAGGACGATTTTGATGTCAATCTAAGTGAAATAAATTCCACCGCGAAGGAACCAGTCGGTCTTTATGACATCTTTTTTGTCTCCACGAGGCATTGCGAGGTTGTATTCCTGTTGCAACGTGCTGAGGGATAAAATATAATAGAAAATAGAAAAGTCGTGAGTTAAAATAAGTGAGCCGACCCCCAAAAGTTAGACCTAAAAATCTAACAGCTGGAGGTCGGTTTTTCATGGCAAAATATGATTATGAATTCAAGAAAAAACATCTTTTTTGTATGCTCAAGGCATATGGAATGTGTTTGCTTATTTACTAGAAATATCAATGGTTTGGAAGAATAGAAATGTCAACTTAGTATGATTTGCTTACCATTTGCCAACGCAATTTTTACTTGGTAGGCAAACCCTGATTGACCGCGCTTTCAAATATATTCACTGACTGTTCAGCACTCTTTTCAGTTGAATGGGTATATGTTTCAAGAGTGGTTTCAATGTTGGCATGACCAAGACTGTCCTGAACATCCTTGACATGCCTTGAATGTCGTAAGACTGTATTAGCAGTTTAATTATTTTCGGCAGTATTTTATTTTCTTCCCATAAAAAATCCCTCCTAAATGGATTAGTTTCCATTCTGAAGGGATGTCATACACAAAATTTTAAATACTACCCAAAAGAAATTAAAATGTTTTGTGCTATCCATTTTGATTGCAAAGAATTTAGAGTTTAGGCTACTTTTTACTGCTAAAACCGTAAAACCCAATACTTTTACCAATTTTTCTATATTCACCTAATATGAAGGCATATGGGTCAATTTTGTTAACATCAGGTCTTCCGTTTGCGTTAAGAACATCTTCATTACAATGTGTCATTAAAATTTCTCCTACAAAGATATCGTGACTACCATAATTTATGATTTCTTTCACCTTACATTCAATATTAACTGGGCATTCATCAATTAAAGGTGGATTTACATAGCTTGCAGAGATAGGGGTTAGTCCTAATGTTTTGAATTTATTTACATCTCTTCCCGATACTACACCACAAGCATCTGCGGTTCTTACAATACTTTGTGAAGGTATATTGATCACATACTCCATAGATTCCTTTAGTAGCTGATTTGAATAGCGATCTGGATGGACAGCAATATAAGCAGTTGGAGGATTTGCGCTCAAAATACCTGCTAATGCAACTGTAATAATGTTGGGTTCGCTGCCTTTTAAATTGGCAGTCACAAGTAATAATGGACTTGGAAATGGTGAATCTGAAGGATTTGTAGTTACTTTTTTGTTCATTGATTTTCAACTCCTTAGTTTGAATATAAGCATTGAACTATTAGACTACAGTCTAAATATAGAACTGTGTCTAATATAATATAGAACAAAAGAAGTACATACAATCATCAGATTAATGAATTTCATCGATTAATCCACGATGGCTGAAAATTTGTCTGTTTTTATAACAAGATTTTAAATAAGGGTTTTTGCATACTTGCAAAAACCTACCCGAGCGTTTCAACGAGGCTAAAGATGTCCTCCACCTGTAGAGGACATCTTTAGCCTCGTTATATTTAAAATAAAAATGTCGCGTTATCATAACACGATTGAATTAACTTGAAAAACCATTTTTCACTTTGTACGCCAATGCTGAAATCGTTTGAGGTTCTATTTCTGCGAACTCATATTGCTCCAATAAACTAATTAAGCCACTGATAATAAAAGAAACCGTTAATCGATGAGTCATATTTTCCCGGTTCATACAAGTGGCCTTATCCAATACTTTTTCGATCATGAGTTGTTTCATTTTACAAGAGCTTGATGCAAGGCTTGGCGATTTAAGAAATGGCATATAAAGTGCCCGGTTTTTTTCAAACATGTTTATCAAGCTCACTAAGAAAATATCGAATTTATCAATAATATCTTCAAATTTAAATTGATCTATAACAGCACCAAACTCATCTATAATAGTATCTCTTAAGCAGTCTGCACAGTCATAAATGTCTGTGTAGTGCAAGTAAAAGGTACTTTTATTTATGTTTGCAGTTTCGCATAAGCTTTTAACTGTTATATCTTTCATGCTCTTTTCTGTCAAGAGTTTTGCAAAAGCTAGCTGTATCGAATCTCTTGTTTTTTTTATACGTCTGTCTCCCATTTTTTTACTCCTTAATAGACAAATTGATGAGTTAAGTTGTTTTATAGACGAAAGGCTAAATGCTGGTGGTTGATGAATAATAGTCGTAACAATATAATAGACTCAAGTCTATAATCAGATGTTAGTTTATTATCTGATAATTGTCAAGCACGGTCATTTTTAATAAGAATAAGAGGGAAGTTATGAAAAATATTATGGAAGGTGAAACGATGACAAAGAGTACTATATTTGAACCATTTGAACTGGATGGAATTGCTTTTAAAAATCGAATACTAAGATCTGCAACACTCGAGGGATTGAGTGATGAGCAAGGCAAACCGGCAGAACAATTAATCAGAAAGCATGTCGCTTTAGCAAAAGGAGGTGTGGGCGGTATCATTACAGGCTTTATAGGCGTTAATCAACAAGGAAAATCAACCGATTTTATGGCTATGATTAACAATCAAGAGAACCTGGATCGGTTTAAAGATTTAACAAGCAGAGTACACGAATTTGGTACGCCTATCATAGCACAGTTGAATCATTGTGGGGGGCAGGCAAAGCGAGAAAGCTCACACATGAAGGTTGTTGCCCCATCAAAAATAAGTGATTACAAAGCAACGGGGATGTCAGAGCTCGAAATAAATGAGGTCATTGTAGCTTTTGTAGAAGGCATAAAAAATGCAAAGGAAGTAGGCTTTGATGGTGTTCAACTTCATATAGCACATGGGTACCTACTCTCAGAGTTTGTTTCACCGAGAATGAATAAAAGAAGAGATAAATGGGGTGGTAATACAGAAAAAATATTCAGAATCATTAAAGAGATCTTTGAAAAAGCCCAAAAAGAGGTGGGTGATTATCCCATAATTGTGAAGCTTAACGGGTTTGAAACACTTAAAAATGGAATGACTATAGAAGAGTCCATAAAAATTGCGAAGTTACTTGAACAGGTAGGTTGCAAGGGAATAGAGGTGTCCAACGGAACATTAAAGGCTGGAATGTCTACCATGCGTGGTCAAGTTCCATGGCAAATGGTTATTGCACAAGACAAAAGACTTAGAAGACTTCCAGGATTCATGAAGTCTATTGTTGGATTTGCTGCAAAGAAAGCCGTACCACAACCGCAACCCTATAAGCTTTACAATTTAGATGCTGCTGTTGCCATTAAAAAAGCAGTTAAAATTCCTGTTATTGTAGTAGGTGGGATAACAACGCTTAATGAAATTGAAGCAATTATTAACGGAGATAAGAGTGATTTAGTCTCAATGTCTCGTCCATTTATAATAGAACCAGATTTAGTGAATAAATTCAAAGAAGGCAAACAAGCGCAGTCAAAATGCATACAATGTAACTATTGTATACTAAGTCCTGAAAAGGGGCCCTTAAAATGCTATTACGGAACAGTACCACAACCCCAATGAGAAGTGCTCTGTTGGAGCAAATATACATGATGTACTATCCATACCTCTTACGGAAGCGCAAACGAAGATGGAAAATATGCTCGGCACATACACTCTTTTTGATGTTGCTAATAAAATAGCTGAAAAAATTGATGTAAAAATGGAGTGATTTTTACGTCAGTCGTTGTAACCAAAATGGTTTCATCAATATTGGAGGCTTATGAAATGGAAAAAAATATTATCTTTGTTTTTTCAGGTACAGGCAACAGCTTATGGGCGGCTAAAGAAATCGCAAAAGGGCTGCAAAATTGTGAAATTGTATCTATGGGCTGTAACAGCAAATATCTTTTATCAGGTGAATATTGTAGGGTGGGGTTTGTATACCCGGTTTATGGCGGGGGATTGCCTTTAAAAGTGCGGGAATTTATTTCGCGACTTGATTTTTCAAAGAGTAAAATTTCATATACTTTTGCGGTTTCAACTTGTGGCAAGCTCTCACGCGGCGGCAATTCAACCAGACATCTAAATAGGATACTGAAAACCAAGGGTACTGCCCTTCATTATGGTGCAAAGCTTGATGTGTTTGCAAATTATGTTGTTTTATATGAAATGGAATCTGCCGCTAAAGAAATAGTCTATCAATCGGCAAAGAATTTGCAACCAATTATCGAAATGATTAAAGATAAGATTGGCAAAAAAGCTAATATTGCAATTAATCCTGTTCAGCACTTATCTAATATAGCCCTTAGTTATTTTTTACCCAGCTTTTTACCAAATATGGATAAAAAATTTAATGTATCAGATGACTGTGTGAAATGCGGTATTTGCATGAAGGTCTGTCCGGTAAATAACATTGATTTTGAAGAAGGCGAAAAACCTCTGTTTCGGCACCATTGTGAACAATGCGTTGCATGTATTCAAAACTGCCCCACAAAGGCAATAAATTATAAGAACAAAACGCAAAACAGAAGACGCTATGTTCATCCTGATATCTCATGGAAGGATTTGGCGGCACTAAATGGTTATACTGAATAGAAATAAATGTTGATTATGCTTCATGCCGATAAGGGCGGTGTATTTAAGTGGAAGGCAAATAAACGAAGTCAGAATGCATACAATGTAACTATTATACACTAAGTCCTGACAGGGGTCCCTTGAAATGCTATTACAGAACAGTACCACAAAAATGAAATTTTAATAAAGCTGCTTGCTATGATAAAGCGAAATGGAGGATTATATGAAAGTATTTAGTGAAATTAAGTTGGGAAATATGACCATTAAAAATAGAATTGTGCGATCAGCAACACACAGCATGTTAGGAAATTTGGATGGTACAATTAGTGAAGCAGAACTAGAGATGTTCGAAAAACTTGCAGCAAATGAAGTGGGTATGATTATTGCTGGTCAATTTTTCGTATCTAAAAGGGGTATTGCTGCACCTGGTTCAAATGAATTATCAGAAGATCTCCATATAGATGGTGTCAACAGAATTTTACCTAGAATCAGACCCTATGGAACAAAAGTGATTGCACAAATCAATCATGCGGGAGCAAAAGCATATTCAGAAGATAAAATAAGTGCATCTTCAATTGAGTTTGAACCTGGAAAGAAAGCTAGAGAAATGACTATAGCCGAAATAGAATCTTTAAAAAATGATTTTATCAATGCTGCTTTCCGTGCTAAACAAGCGGGGCTAGACGGTGTACAAGTACACTGTGCTCATGATTATTTATTATGCCAATTTTTAACGCCCTCTTTTAATAAGCGAACTGACAAATATGGTGGAAATTCAGAAGGACGATTTTTAATTGTTGAAGAAATCATATGTGGCATTAAAAATAAATGCGGTACAGGCTTCCCTGTTTTTGTGAAAATAAATATAAGTGCAGCCGAAGAAAATGAGCTTTATGTAAATGATTTAAAGAAAATGATGCCTAAGTTTAAGATATTAGGTGTTGAAGCGGTTGAATTTAGTGGCTCTAATTATAAGTATATGAAGTATTCGGATCACAATTACTTTGTTGAAGCGGCTATGGAAATAAAAGGAGAGACCGATATTCCAGTTATAGTAGTTGGCGGTATACGAGATTTTAATGATATGGAAGCCGCCCTAGATGCAGGGGTAGATATGGTATCAATGTGCAGACCTCTTATTAGTGAACCAGATCTAATTACAAAGCTTAATAATGGCCAGTTAAAATCACGTTGTACAAGCTGCAATAAATGCTTTATAGCAGGCAAAAAAAGATGTATTCTTAATTAGCTCATCAGTCTATACTCTCACATCACATGGAAATTTTAGTGGAGTTAGGGATTGTAAGTGTTAGAAAGGACGGTAAATGGATGCATTATGCTATCAATATCAACGGTTGTGACTATGCTAAGACATTGCTAAGTCAAATAACTAAAGCCTTGGAAAAGCACCACTTAACTACTGTTAACGTCAAAGGTAAGAGCTATCGAATCCGCGAAAAGAAGAAAGCTGGATTTTACGATGTTACAAAGCAAGAAACAAATACTGACTGAATTGAGAAATTTATCGAGCGATTCTTTTGTGAAAATCCAGAATGATATTACTAACTGATAAAGTTGTAGTAGCACTATAAGGTGCCGAACAGAAACGATATTCCTTACGGTCTTAAAAGAGCGAAGGTCAGTATTCGAAAAAAGCGGATTATTGTGTTCCGTTATAGAGAAAATACCCCTCCGCTCAGGAACTAGTGGGTACTGACGACATCATTTTTGTCTACTCAAGGCATGTGGAGTGTATAATAATAATGACGTATTGTGGTCGAAAGGAGAAATAAGAAGGCTTGACCACAAGACGTTGTGATTTTGGGGCGAAAAAGAGCAAAAGACGGGGCGGAAAAGTGCAATTTTTGACCCCGCTTTTTTGGGCATTTCATAGATGACATTGGAGAATTTTGAGCTTCTACTTGAATTTCTTACAGTACAACAATAAAATGATAAAGGATTGTTCTCATATAGAACAAATAGACAAATAGGAATTTGTGGAGGATAATTTATGATAAAGCAGGCAGATGAAAATGATATTCTAACGATTGAGGAAATACTATTAGATGCAGTAATGTGGATGAGAAAAAGTGGATTACAGAATCAATGGAATGAGGACAGTATAAAGTGGAATTCTCTATCAAAAGATTATCAGATTAATGATTTTTATATTGATTATCAGAATGGGGTGCCTGCAGCATGTATAGCTATTACTGATTTAGACCCAAAGTATTGGTCTGAAATTCCACAGGGAAAATCACTATATATACATAAATTAGCTGTTAAGAGAGAGTTTGCAGGTAAAGGTATTTCAAAAGAACTTATTAACTTTGCAAAAAAATTATCACTAAAAAATGGCATTGGTTCATTAAGATTAGATTGTAATTTGCAAAGAAATAAATTGAGAATGTTATATGAAAGTGAAGGTTTTATGTATGCAGGTAAGAAGAATTTAGGAAATAATTATGATATGGCACTATATGTATGGTATATATAAAGCCATGCTTAACTACAACTTCTAATTTTTCGGGCTTCATTGAATTGCGGATTATTATAAATATGTAATTATTTTTATAAAAAGCAAAGGAGAATTTCAAAATGGAGAAAATGCGAGTTTTTGCAATGCCTTTTTCAAGTATCTATCCGCTCTATATACAAAAAGCAGAGAAAAAAGGAAGAACAAAAGAAGAAGTAAATGAAATCATTTTTTGGCTTACCGGTTATGATGAACATTCATTACAACAACAGATAATTAATGAAGTGGATTTAGAAACGTTCTTTAAACAAGCACCTCGTATTAATCAGAATGCTTCACTTATCAAAGGAGTAATTTGTGGATATCGGGTGGAAGAAATAGAAGATGAATTAATGCGACAAATCCGATATTTAGATAAATTAATTGATGAGTTGGCTAAAGGCAAAACAATGCAGAAAATATTAAGAGAATGAATGCTATTTAATCTTTAGTCTAAATAACCTGTTATGAACATAACGTGAAACCGATAATAAGTGTGTTGAGCCAGAGGAAATAAGAATAATAGAAATTGAAAACCAATAAGAATATAGCTAAAAATTGTAATGAATAAAGCCTTCAAGTTAGAAATGATTTGAAGGTTTTATTGCCTGCAATTTACTCAAATTATAAGCGATAAGCAGGAGTTGAATCGCCAAAAAAATGTCTTCATGGGCTACTGTTTCAGAAATATACCCTGCCGCCAAGGGGATACCAGAGGGGGATGGCATCTTTTTTATATTTTTAAGGCATACAGAATTAGAGCGTGCGGGCTTATGATATGAGGTGATCTTTTGGTAAGCGAACAAGTGTAAATTTTGGCCCGGTTTTTTGGATGATTTCATAGATGCACAACATTTTTTTAATTCGTGGTATAATAAATAGAAACTGAAATGGGAGTAATGCATTTATGGAACTACTATTATTTGTACTGATTCTTTTATCCCTAATTGGGGTTTCTAATATAATCAATCATTTTTTACCTGTTATTCCGATTCCCTTGGTTCAAATTTCATTGGGTATAGTGATTGCGGCATTCTCTCCGGATCTACATACTATAATAGAGCCTGAGCTGTTTTTTGTGCTGTTCATCGCACCTCTTTTATTTAACGATGGAAAGCGTTTCCCCAGAGAAAAACTGTGGACCTTGCGGGGGCCTATTCTGTTTCTCGCCCTGGGACTGGTATTTGCTACCGTATTTGTAGTAGGCTATGCCATTCACTGGATGATTCCTGCCTTGCCTTTGCCGGCGGCTTTTGCCCTCGCCGCCATTTTATCTCCTACTGATGCCGTCGCCGTCAGCTCCATTGCAGGGCGTATTCATCTGCCCCCAAATATCATGCATCTTCTGGAAGGAGAAGCCTTAATGAATGATGCTTCCGGCCTGGTCGCCTTTAAATTTGCAGTGGCGGCCGCTGTTACAGGTGCGTTTTCTTTACGAGAAGCGACGGTGAGCTTTTTCATAATCGCGCTGGGCGGCCTTTTGATTGGTGCTTTGACGACCTTTTGCGTGATTCGGCTTCGGATTTCCCTTCGTCGGCTGGGAATGGAGGATGTTACCATGCACATGCTGATCCAGCTGCTCACCCCTTTTGCAATCTATTTGTTGGCCGAGCATTTGGGTTTATCGGGAATTTTAGCGGTAGTGGCTGGGGGAGTCATTCATTCCATTGAGCAAGATCATATGGAATCTGCCTTTTCCGGGCGGATGCGCGTAGTTTCAGAGAGCACCTGGTCTGTGGTTTTATTTATTTTGAATGGGTTGATTTTTGTTATCCTGGGCTTGGAGATTCCGGATGTATTAAAAGTGATCTGGAAAGATGAGAACTTTAACAATCTGAAAGTCTTCAATTACATTGTTTTTATTTCTCTTGCTTTGATTCTTCTTCGGTTTCTTTGGATTTTTTTATTTTCCGAAGGCAGCAGGCTGTTGTTTTCGAAAAATGAACAGCCTAAACCCGGAATGAGATCTTACCTCATGACTTCCTTGTCCGGTGTCCGGGGAGCCGTTACTTTGGCCGGTGCCTTTTCCATTCCATTGGTGCTCTATGACGGCAGTCCTTTTCCGGAACGCAATTTAATGATCTTTATCTCAGCCGGTGTCATTCTTTTTACCCTCCTGACTGCCAGCTTTATATTGCCGCTGATTTCAAGAAAGAAGAAAACCGGGAGTGCAATAGATCTGGCAAAGCATGAGCGGACATTAAAAGAACAACTCATCGAGGCTATCATTGGCTCATTGAAAGAAGATCTGTGCGAAGAAAATCAGGAAGCGGTTTTATCTGTTATCTCAGATTATCAAAAGCTGCTCCTTACCATTGCTAATTCGGAATATGATCACAGTTCGAGTAAAGTGCTCCGTAAAATGGAGCTGAAGGTGCGCCTTACAGGGATTCAAGCCGAAAAGAAGGGGCTGCAAAATCTCTTGGATCAGGGAAATATTTCACCTGAAAATGCCGCACGTATCCGAGAAATTATAAATCATATGGAAGTTCTTTTCGGCAGCCACAGAAAATTCCGTTTCGCAGCTACAATTGTTTTTTTGTTGTCCAAATGGAACCGAGTAATCCAAAGTCTGTTTCATAAAAAGAGCCGAATGAGCAAGGATATTCAAGTTGTTAAGGATATAAAAATCCAAACCTCTAAAGATGCGATTGATGCTATCAAAAATGAAATCAATGAGGAAAATAGAGGGGTAAGCTTATCGGTTATCTCACATTACACGGAAATGATCGAACGGTTGGAACAAAGTTTCAGAAAATCCAAAAAGGACACCCAGTTTTGGAAAAGAAAAAAAGACCTGCAGTATAAAGCACTGCAGGCAGGGCGCGATAGAATTCAGCTGCTTTTTGAAAATGGAGAGATTACAAGGGAAAATTCCATCATGCTTCGTCATTTTATCAGTGTAATCGAAGCGAAGGTTTTTGAAGAAGAGAGTATTATTCCTTTGTAAACAAATAAGTGAGGGTAATATAAATAGTGATGATCATTACCCGTTTAAAACCAACAAATTAATGTTTACCACTATTTCTCATACATGAATTTTAAAGGCCATTTATGACGATGTTATGAGTTTGCCGCCAAGGGGATACCAGATAGATGTGGCATCTTTTTTATTTCCTCAAGACATACAGAAAGTATAGTACTGTTAGAAAAAGTTTAAAGTGATTGTTTTAGAAAAAATATAAATTCTAAACGAGGGTGCATTGTACTATGAAAGTCAAGATTCAGGAACAGGAGAATATAAAGCAAGTTGAAGTCGTTATTTTATGTAAGAAACAAAATACTTTTGTTAAAAGGCTCGCAAATAAAATTGAACAAATTGCTTTTTTATAGCAGGACTGAATGATGAAAGGATGGAGCAGATTCCAATTAATGAAATATATTATTTTGAATCGGTGGAAAATAGAACATACGTTTATTGCAAAGAAGAAGTTTATAACTGTAATATGAAATAAACACTGCCGTAGGTGGGGTTAATAGCGACAGCATCATATGAATTATAGTGGATTTCCCGGCTCCATTCAGGCCGGCAAATCCGAATATCTCACCTATGCTTACCTCCAATGAAGTTTGACAGCATGATACTCGTCAAATGTCTTTGTGGGGTTATCCAGCTGTATCACAGCACCATTGCGATTACTTAGTTTTTCTATTAAACAATACTCCTTTGCAGGTTTACTTAGATTTCTTGTTCGTTAAGAATAAAGTTGGAATGAGTAATACCAAGCTAAGAACTAAGGCTAGCATGAAACCATCATGGTAAGCGGTAGTCATGAGTGGAATCGTTGGTGTTTTACCTTGGATTGAAAGGCTAACAACCGTTGCAAGCACTGCTGAACCAAACGCACCACCAATATTTTGCATGAGCCGAGTTCCGACACTGGCTTGCGCGATTTCTTGTTTGACCATACCGGTGTACGCATCAGTCATCATGGGAATCGTGACACCACCGATACCCATACCGCGAATAAACAAGACAAGACTTACAACAATGAGTGAAGATGCCTCGTTGATGAATACAAATGGAATCGTGCCAACGATGGCTAATGCTAAACTTACCAAGACAACATTACGCGCACCCAATTTATCAGTTAGCTTACCAATCAATGGACGAGCAATTAGCATACCGATACCTTGCAGAATCAAAATCAATCCAGTGTTCAAAACGGAGAAGCCCTTAATGTTTTGGAAGAACAAAGGTAATAACAACATTGGGCCGTTGGTGGCAATCCCTGTGAGGAACAAGCCAACCATGACAGCACTGAAATTTTTAGACTTAAACAAGTGCAATGGGAGAATTGCTTGTTCCTTTTTGATAGCAGCGTAAATCATGTAGGCGACTAAAATTGCGACCCCGGCAACAACATAAGCAATAGTTGTGCTGTTGTTAAAAGTAGCATTTTTCGCTGCTTTTGTAATCCCATAAATCAAGGCGGCTGAACTGGCACCCAATAAAATGATACCAATGAAATCAAATTTGGCTTTCATGTTAGCCGGCGTGAAGTTAGGCAACTTCAAAATCATCAAAGTGATGGCAAGAATACCGATTGGAATGTTGACAAAGAAAATATAACGCCATGATAAGAATTGGACAATCACAGCCCCAATAACCGGGCCAAGGATTGGGCCCAAAACCGTTGGAATACCAATGGTAGACATCAAACGTCCCATTCGCTCTCTTCCGGCGGTTTCAACGCACAATGTAGTCACCAATGTCATAATAAAGCCAGCACTGATACCTTGAACAACCCGGAAAATAATCAATGAATGGATGCTCCAACTAAATCCTGAAGTAATCGAAGCAGCTAAGAATAAGATATTGGCACCAATCATTAACCATTTACCGTTGAACCGTTGAACCATCCAACCTGCAAGCGGTACTGAAATTGCCATAGCTAACACATAACCTGTAATTACCCATTGAATTAAATCAAGTCCGATACTGAAATCATTGCTCAAGTGCTTGATGGCAATGTTGACCATTGTTGAATCAAGCAGGGGCATAATTGCTCCAAGCACTAAAATCCAAGCAATGTTCATGATGCTCTTTGGAATCGGCTCAAGTTCTGGAGCTTTTTCATTCTTACTCATCATAAATAAATCCTCCTCATGATGTGCAGCGTTTTTGTTCATAGTTTTTGCTTTACAGAACGCCGCCTTTCGCTCATAATATAATCTATAACGTAGCGTTCGAGTCAAGAATTTT
>JAUQXG010000064.1 GCA_030834765.1 Lutispora sp. | reverse complement strand
TATTTTTAAAAATACAAAACAGAAAAGTAATTTCTATAAACACGGACTATGAAGATTGGAGGAATAGGATACACCTAGAAAAACCAGCCAAATGGAGAGTGAACATAGCAGGTCTGGGAGATGTGGGTGGAATATTGCTTTCGGGACTTCGTCTTTTAGGTGAAGAATGTGTAAGAGATATCGGTATCTTTGATCTTGATATCAATAAGGTGAAAAGATGGGAATATGAGGCTGGACAGATATTGGAAGCTTTTTCAGATAAAACCTTTCCAGAAGTGAAAGGTGTAGAATATGATAAACTATTTGATTGTGATATATTCTTGTTTTGCGTAAGCATCGGTGTGCCGGGACTCACTGAAAAAACAGCTGATGTAAGAATGGCACAACTTTCAGGTAACGCAAAAGTCATAAAGCAATATGCGAAGAAGGCTGCTGATAATGGATTCAAGGGAATATTTGCAGTGGTTTCAGATCCAGTGGACCCTCTTTGCAAGGCTGTATTAGAAGGGGGCGGAGGAAAGCTGCTGCCTGAGCAGATCAGAGGTTATGGACTTGGAGTGATGAATGCAAGGGCAGTGTACTTCTCAAGACAAGAGGAATACCTGAAGCATTACATAAAGGAAGGAAGAGCTTTCGGTCCCCATGGAGAAGGCTTGATTATAGCAGATAGTATAGAGAACTATGATGAGGTGCTGTCAGATTATTTAACAGAGAAAACAAAAAAAGCAAACATTGAAGTGCGAGATTCAGGCTACAAACCATATATTGCACCAGCTTTTTCCTCAGGTGCTCTTTCTATAATCGCCACGCTGAAGGGGGCTTGGCATTATAGCTCTACCTTCATGGGGGGAGTTTATATGGGCAGCAAAAATAGGTTAAATGAGGGAATCACTGAACTTGAAACACTAGATATGAAATCTGAGCTATTTTCAAAGTTAAAATCTACTTATGAAAGTTTGGCGAATATAAATGAATGAAATCTTTTTAGCAAGACCTGACGATATATCATTGCAAATGAATGATATGATAAATGCATTTTCTGAAGAAGTAAATTTGAATACATTGTGCTTGGATTCAATCCCCGAACTAAGGAATAAAAAGCTTGTTTTGGCTGTAGAACTAGATCAAATTGGCTATTGCAAGGCGATATATAATTTTATTTCCAAGTTGTACGAGAGAGATAAAGACTCCTTGAAAGGATCAAGTGCCGTACTTCTTATCTATAGCCAAAGCGATTTATTTACTAAAAAAGCAGCGCAGGACATCATATTCTTGCTTAACAGACTAGGCTGTGAATTCATGGGACACCCCGTGGTAGAGGCAACAATGGAACTTAATAATTTGCAGACATGGCAAAAGATAATGGACACCTCACTGAAAGAGATATCCAGAGACTTATGCAAACGTCTTGCAGTGCGCTTTTTAAATGATAGAAGAGAAAAAAATACAAAGCCTCAGCTTGCAGTACTCCATGCCAGTTCAAATAAAACCTCAAATACCCTAGCGTTATGGAATATGATATATGAGAGATTACCCAATTGGTCTGTAATAGAGCTTCATGTAGAAAATGGAATGGTAAAGGACTGTAGGGGGTGCTCCTTCAAGGAATGTGCCCATTATAGCAGCCAACAGGGTTGTTTCTATGGAGGAATGATGATTGAGGAAATATACCCTGCTATAGAAAATTCAGATGTGTTAATATGGCTTGCACCAAATTATAATGATGCATTATCAGCTAATTTGACTGCAGTTATAAATAGAATCACAGCCCTTTATAGAAAAATGAGCTTTTATGATAAAAGTATATATGCTGTTATTGTGTCAGGAAATTCTGGCAGTGACTCTCTAGCGAGACAGCTTATTGGGGCACTATGCATCAATAAAGGGTTTCGGCTACCTCCCTATTTTTGCATGATGGAAACTGCAAATGACCCAGGAGCTATAAACAGAGTAATCAATATTGAGCAAAAGGTAGAAAGTTTTGCAGAAGTGATAGAGGAGTATTTAGAATAAAGAATGCTTTATTCTAAAGGAGTCCCTTTTCTAATATATATGAAACATAATATATATAGGGAGAGGGAAAATGAAAAATAAAAGTAAAGGACTTTCAGGGCAAGTAGGAGCGGTATACATAGGAACGGTGATAGGTGCAGGCTTTGCATCAGGGCAAGAAATTCTTCAATTTTTTTCTTCTTTTGGAACTATAGGCATCGTGACACTTTTGCTGTCAGGGTTCATTTTTTCAATTCTTGGATATGCAATATTTTATATCTCACTGCATCAAAAAACATACAACTATAAGGATTTTATCTATAAGCTTTGCGGTAGAAAGCTTGGGATGTTTTATGATGGATTTATAACAGTTTTTCTTTTTTTAGGGGCAGGCATTATGTTTTCTGGGAGTGGAGCCATATTTAAAGAAAATCTACATATGAAGCCAATCATCGGAATAGTTGTTATTGCAGCGTTCACATTGTTGGTTGTTTTAAAATCCTTGGATGGAATATTGAAGGCAAATTCTTTTATCGTGCCTACCCTTACCACAGTTATCATTATCGTGCTTGTTAAGACATTAATGGGGGGCACAGTTGATAACTTCGCTCATAATGTAAATGCAGTATATACAGGTGATGCGGTGAAGCCTATTTTTTATTTCCTTTTTTATTGTTCCTACAACACAGTGCTTTCATTAGGAGTGTTAAGCGGATTGGCAGAAAATATAAAGGATATAAAAATATTAAAAAAAGGAGCCATCATCGGTGGAATTGGTCTTATGGTTTTGTCTATGTTTTTAAATATTTGTCTTTTGCTAAATATGCCTGGGGTATTTGATTACTCAGTTCCCATGCTGATCATAGCAAAGAAAATGGGACATATAGCACTACAAGCTGTAACTGTTTGCGTGTGGTTTGAAATACTTTCTACAGCCATAGCAAATGTATTTAGCCTTTCTATGAGACTAAGCAAGAAAGGCGGTATGAGTTACAAGCTTATCTGTATTATTGTAACGCTGGCTTCCATGCCATTAGCGTTGATCGACTTTAAAAGACTTATTGCTTTCTTCTATCCACTTTTTGGTGCATTATCAATCATGCTTATTCTATATATACTCTGTCATTTTATATATCTGAAAGGAAAGCAGTACAGAATCTAAGCTGATTCTGTACTGCTTTCCTTTTGGTTATGCTTCTTAATCTTTTTCTTAATGAAAGTCACAATAAGTATGAGCAAAGGGATGATGATCTGAAAGGGTAAGGCGTAAAAGGGGTAAATCTCCTGGGCTACCCGAAACATCTCTGCTAGATTGTCATAAATCCAATTGGATAAAGAAGCACATATAATAAGTACAGGGAATATAAAGGGCTTATAGTCATCTAAATTTAGCAATTGAGTAATAGCCACGATTGCAGCATATGAGAATATAACGATCTGATTTCCTCCAGTGATCAATAAATTTACGGCAAGAAAAGGCTCCACTACGATGGAAGGTATAAGAGTGCTTACAGTATGGGAGGGGAAAATAGTTTTCGATGCCATATCAATACCTAAAATAGAGATATTTCTTATTAATATCATTAATAAGATGATCCCTGCTATTGCAACAGATGAAAATACAGTTTTTGTAAGATTTTCTTTTTTGCTGAGATGAGGAAATATCATTAGAAAAACGATGGTTTCTCCAAAAGGGAAAGTTAGCAAACCAAAGCTTGCCCTTATAATAGAGGAGAAATCTGTTGTTAAAAATGGCTGAAGCTTTCGTATATCTATTTTACCTATAGACAGAGCAGTGATCAGAAGCACAATAATAAATACCGTTGGAACTAGAAGATCTCCCATACGTCCAATCACTTCAATACCTTTGTGCAGGATGAACGCTGCTACCAACATCCAAATGATAATTAAAAAAATAATAGGAGTTTCAGGGTATGTAGTAATAACCAGATACTCATTAAAGCTTCTAAATACCAATGATGTTAAGTGAATAAAATACCATACATAGAGGATGCCTATAACAGTACCAAAGAAGTTGCCAAAGCATTCTCTCAATATCTCTATAAGGGTTTTTGAAGGATATAGCTTTGCGATATATACATATAGCCCTATGAGCAGGAAGCTTGCTCCCCAGCCGATGATGAATGCTGCCCAAGCATCTGTACCAACACCATGGATCGGATTTATTATTGTTGTATCTCCCCATATAACAGCTATCA
>JAUQXG010000539.1 GCA_030834765.1 Lutispora sp. | reverse complement strand
TAAGCGGAATGATAGTCAATAAGAATGTGAATGCAGGAGAAGTAGCATCAATAGGCGCCACACTTATGACCATAGCAGATACTTCAAAGCTTATATTAAAGAGTACGGTAGCTCAAGAAGTTTTGCCTTTTTTGACACAAGGACAGGAAATAGATGTGTCTATAGATATATATCCTGATAAAAAATACAAGGGTAAAATCGATAGCATTGGACCTATTTCTGTAAGTACAGGAATGGTTTTTCCTATAGAAATCAGCATAGACAATGTTGATCATATAAAAGCAGGACTTTCAGCCAGTGCTCTTGTAAATGTAACAGTGGAAGAGAGCATTGTAGTACCAGCTTCTGCTGTTGTTCAAAATAATGGAGAAAGCTATGTATTTATTATAAAAGATAATATTGCCACAAAACATATTGTGACAGTAGGGCTTAAAAATGATGATGAAATACAAATATTAAAAGGATTAAATGCAGGAGAACAGGTAGCTGTTACAAATGTAAATAACATTTTTGACAATATGCCTGTAAACATTGAATAAAGATTTGGAGATTGATATATGATAAAATTACTAAAACTTTTAAAGCCATTTATTTGGTCCGTTATAGCTGTTTTGGTATTCTTGTTTTTACAAGCAATGCTGGAACTTTATTTACCAACCCTCATGGCAGAGATCGTGAATAACGGAATGATGAAAGGTGACACAGGATATATATGGAAATTTGGCGGCTATATGCTTATTGTGGCTTTAGGAAGCAGTGTGTGTGCGATTGTAGGAAGTTTTCTATCCTCTAAGATAGCGCTGGGACTAGGGCGGGATTTGCGAAATCTTGTGTTTTCAAGAGTTGAAGAGTATTCTCTTCATGAATTTGATAAACTAGGGACTGCTTCATTGATTACAAGGACAACCAACGATATTATTCAGGTTCAGACAATGCTTGTTATGGGTATGCGTTTTATGATATATGCACCAATCATGTGTATCGGCGGTATTATCATGGCATACTCCAATGATCGATCTTTGACCATGTTATTAGCCATCATATTACCATTGATGCTCCTTTTCATAGGAGTTGTCGCAGCTGCCATAGTACCTTTATTCAAGATAATGCAAAAAAAGATTGATAAGGTAAACTTGGTTGTTCGTGAAAACTTAATAGGCATAAGAGTAATACGTGCCTTCAATAGAATTGGGAGCGAACAAGAAAGATTCATAGAGGCAAACAGAGACCTTACAGATAATTCAATCAAAGTAAATAAGATAATGGCCATGATGCAGCCTATTATGATGCTTTTTATGAATATAACTACAGTTGCTATCATTTGGTTTGCAGGGCTTCGTATAGGAAATGGACAGATGGAATTAGGCGGAATGATGGCATTTATGCAGTATGCCATGCAGATTATGTTTTCTCTTATCATGGTAACCATGATGTTTGTAATGATTCCTCGTGCCGAAGCATCGGCAGTAAGAATCAATGAAGTCCTTGACATGAATCCTGAAATAAGGGATTCGAAAAACCCAATAAAAGCTGATATCAAAAGAGGTTATGTGGAGTTTAAAGATGTGACCTTTAGCTATCCAGGAGCAGAAGAACCAGCTATAAGCAATATATCTTTTTATGCAAAGCCTGGAGAAACAACAGCTATCATAGGAGGTACAGGATCTGGGAAATCAACCTTGATCAACCTCATACCGCGCTTTTATGATGTGGATAGTGGCAATATCATCATCGATGGAGTAGACGTCAGAGAGATGACTCAACAGGACTTGAGGCACAAAATTGGATTTGTACCCCAATCTATTGTTCTTTTCTCTGGCACAGTAGCAGAGAATATTAGATATGGAAAAGATGATGCTACAGAGGATGAGATAAAGCATGCAGCCGAAGTAGCTCAAGCAAAAGATTTTATTGGAGATCTTACAGATGGATATGATTCACCTATAGCCCAGGGAGGAACCAATATATCAGGTGGGCAAAAACAGCGTTTATCCATCGCACGGGCCTTAGTAAGAAAGCCTGGAATATATATATTCGATGATAGCTTCTCTGCCCTTGATTTTAAGACAGATGGAAAGCTTAGAGCCGCCCTTAAAAAGGAGACCAAAGATTCCACTGTGATCATCGTTGCCCAAAGAGTAAGCACAGTTATGGATGCAGATAGGATTATTGTGCTGGAGGATGGAAAAATCGCAGGACTTGGTAATCATAAAGAGTTATTGAAAACATGTGAGGTATATCGTGAAATTGTATCCTCCCAGTTGTCAGAGGAGGAGATCGCATGACACAGCAAAAATCACCAGGATCACCAAAACCAGCAGGCGGGCGAGGACCTCTAGGTCCAGGAGCTATGGGTGCACCTGTTGTAAAAGCCAAGAATTTTAAAGGTACCATGAAAAGGCTTGTGGATTATCTTAAACCACAAGGTTTGAGATTTATCATAGTATTCATCATGGCAATCGCAAGTACGATTTTCAATATATTTGGGCCTAAGGTAATGGGAAAAGCAACAACGAAGCTTGGAGAAGGCATAATGGCCAAATACTCTTATTACATGCAGCTGCAAGCAGCTATAGAAAATAAGATGCCCATAGCCGTCATAAACAAGCTCAAGCATCAAAGCATTCCACTGATAGATTATGCTTATATAGGTAGAATTCTATTGATTATGGTTGGGCTCTATGTGATAAGCTCTCTTTTCAGCTTTATTATGGGCTATATTATGTCCAGCGTAGCACAAAAGACAGTTTATAACATGAGAAATGATGTATTTAGTAAGCTGAATAAGCTGCCATTAAAATATTTTGATTCTAGAACCCATGGAGAAATACTCAGTCGTGTTACAAACGATATGGATAATATTGCGACTACCCTTCAGCAGAGTATGACACAATTTATCACTTCCTTTGTGACTGTTATAGGAATTATGATTATGATGCTGACCATAAGTCCTGTTATGACACTGCTTGTACTTTTTACATTGCCAGCAAGCGTTATCATCACAGCGGTCATAGCAAAGAAGTCACAAAAGTATTTTGCAGACCAACAAAAAATACTAGGTGAGCTAAACGGACATGTGGAAGAAATGTATACAGGTCACAAAATTGTAAAGGCATTTGGCCGCGAAGCAGATTCTGTAGCCAAGTTCAAGGAAGCAAATACCAGACTTTATTCCGTAGGCTGGAAAGCTCAGTTTATTTCAGGCATCATATTTCCGGCCCTAAACTTTGTAAATAATATAGGCTATGTGATTATATGTGTTATTGGTGGTCTAATGGTTGCGAAAAAGAAAATAGAGATTGGAGATATACAAGCATTTATACAATACATGAGACAGTTCACTCAGCCTATTGTGCAAATGGCCAATATAGCCAATGTCATACAGTCCACCGTTGCATCAGCAGAGAGGGTTTTTGAAGTCCTTGATGAAGTGGAAGAAATACAGGATAAAGCGGAACCTGCCATGATTGAATCTCCAAAAGGAGATGTCAGATTTGAGCATGTAAAGTTTGGCTACAAAGAAGATGAAATCCTTATGGAGGACATGAATATAAATGTTGAAAAGGGACATACAATAGCTATCGTAGGGCCCACAGGCGCAGGCAAGACTACTCTTGTGAATCTTTTGATGAGATTTTATGAAATCAATGGAGGTAAAATCACTATTGATGGTATCAATATTAAAGATTTAAAAAGAGAAGATCTTCGCAAGCTGTTTGGAATGGTTTTACAGGACACGTGGCTTTTTAATGGAAGTATAAGAGATAATATTGCATATGGTCGTGAAGATGCTACAGAAGAAGATATCATCAATGCATCTAAAGCAGCCCATGCACACCATTTTATAAGAACTCTTCCAGAAGGCTATGACACCGTATTAAATGAAGAAGCTTCAAATATATCCCAAGGACAGAAGCAGCTTCTCACCATAGCTCGAGCAATACTTGCAAACCCTGCGATACTCATTCTCGATGAAGCAACAAGCAATGTAGATACGAGAACAGAGGTGTTGATACAAAAAGCAATGGGAAACCTGATGCAAGGAAGAACTAGTTTTGTTATTGCTCATAGGCTTTCTACTATACGAGATGCCGACTTAATATTGGTAATGAAAAATGGTACCATCATAGAGCAAGGCACGCACTTAGAGCTGCTGGCAAAAGGCGATTTCTATGCAGATTTATATAATAGCCAGTTTACAAGCTCCAACGGGATTAGTGATGCAGTATAAAATAATATAACAGAAAAAAATAGTAAG
>JAUQXG010000538.1 GCA_030834765.1 Lutispora sp. | reverse complement strand
AGCATTTTTTTTACCGTAAGCAATATTATCAAAAATGGTTCCGTGAAATAACCAGGTATCCTGCAAGACCATAGTATAGGAAAGCCGTAGGCTTTTCCGGGTGACCTTTTGAATATCTGTACCATCAATCGATATGGTTCCATTTTGGGGGTCGTAAAATCGCATCAGCAGGTTAATGATCGTGGTCTTTCCTGCACCTGTTGGACCTACAATGGCAATGAGATCACCTTCATTAGCCTTCAGATTGAGATCTTGTATAATCGTTCTTCCTGGTGTATAGCCGAAATCAACATGTTCCATTTTAACGTTACCATGGACGTTGTTCAAAGTCTCAGCATCTTCCATGTCCATTGGCTCTGGTTGCTGGTCTATAAGACGAAAAATTCTTTCTGCTGCAGCACGGGTAGATTGAAATTCACTGATGATATTGGCCGCTTCATTGATAGGACCAGAGAATTTACGAGAATAAAGTACAAAGGATGAAAGATTGCCCAATGTAAGGAGATTAAATAAATAAAGCAGTGCGCCAAATACACTGATCAGTGCAAGAGAGAGATTGTTGATGAAATTGACGGAGGGCCCCGTCATGCTGCCATAATAGTCAGCATCATAATATGCATTTACCGCTTCTTGATTTTTTATATCAAAGCGATGAATCATATTTTCTTCCTGATGATAGGCTGTAATGGTCTTTTGACCAGAGATGATTTCCTCCACAAATCCATTTAACTCACCTAACTTCTCAGAACGCTTGCGAAAAAGGGGACGGACCTTGCCTGTCATATACTTTGTTAACAGGATGGAAATAGGAATGGTGATGGCAAACACCAATACTAGCATGGGAGAAAGAAAAAGCATCATGGCAAGAGAGCCCAGCACTGTAATCAGGCTTGTAAATATTTGCAGCAAATCCGTAGACAAGGATGTATTCACGGTATCTATGTCATAGGAAATACGACTAATAATGTCACCAGTCTGATGACTATCAAAATAGCCTATAGGTAAATCTACCAGTTTTTCAAATACATCGTTACGCATTTTAAATATAACCTTTTGACTCAGATCTATCATCAAAATGGAAAGAACATAGGAGAGTAAAGAGGAAAAAAGGTAGAATACGATCATCAAAAAACAATTGTAGAAAACCTTCTGAAACTGCACCTGACCTTTTCCCAGGCTGATGGCATCAATGGCATAGCCAGAGAGCATAGGACCAATCAAAGATAATAGATTGCTGAAAAGTGAAAGCAGCAAAGCCAGCAGTACCATCCATTTATATTGATATAAGTAACCCCATAAACGCAAAAGAACTTTTTTCCCCCCCATATTAGCCAATGCTTTCACCTCCCATCTGTGATTGACTGATTTCTCGGTAACTTTCGCAGCTTTGCAACAATTGCTCATGTGTGCCATATCCCAATGCTTTGCCATCCTCTAAAACAAGGATATGGTCAGCATACAGGATAGAGCTGACTCGCTGTGCAATAATAATGGTTGTGGTATTTTGAAACTTTTGTCCAAGTGCCTTGCGCAGCAGAGCATCTGTTTTATAATCCAGTGCACTGGAGGAATCATCCAGAACAAGTATTTCTGGGGATGCAGCCAATGCGCGTGCCAGCAGAATTCGCTGCTTTTGTCCGCCGCTCAGGTTTGAACCTTTGGAAGTCAGCATATGGTCGTAGCTATCTGTCAAAGAATGAATAAATTCCTTGCCCTGTGCAGAATCAGCTGCTGCTTCGATTTGGTCTCTGCTTAATCCCCGGCCAAAATCAATATTGGCTGCGATGGTGTCAGCAAATAAAATATCATTTTGAAATACAATTCCAAATTTAGTGTGCAACTCTTTTGGTGGAATACTGCGGATGTTATCTCCATGAATACGAATTTCACCTTTATCTATATCATATAGTCTAAGAAGCAGACGAATCAGTGTGCTTTTTCCGCTTCCTGTAGCGCCGATAATTCCCAAGGTTTCGCCCTGCTTCAAGGAAAAGCTGATATCATCGATGTTGTATTCACCTTTATTATAGGAAAAGGACACCTGATGAAAGGTAATATGATATCCATTGTCTACATGATCTTTAGATTCTAATTTTAAATCTTCAGAAGCATCTAGTACTTCGCAGATTCTATCGGCAGATGCGCTTCCTTTAGAATACAGGACAAACATACGAGTGATAGAAAGCATAGCATTCAGGATAATGGTAAAGTAAGTAAGGAATGCAATGATTTTTCCAGGCTGTGTCAACCCTGTGTTTACGCGGTATGCGCCTACAATAATGACTAGGGTGAGGCCCATGTTTAATAATAGATTCATCATTGGATTTGTCAAAGCCATAGCGATGCTGGCTTTTTTTTCTGCCTTTACCACTTCAGCATTTACATCAGAAAAACGCTGCTTTTCATAGTTTGTTTTAGACAGCGCTTTTATCACACGAATACCAGCAATATTTTCACGTACTGTCCGTACCAAGGAGTCTATTGCTTGCTGGAGACCAGTATAAAGGGGTATACCTTTTTGGGAAACGACATATACCAATAACCCAGTAAATGGTAGAACGAAAATTAAAACCAGAGACAACACTGGTTCCATGGAAAGGGTAACAATAATGCCACCCAGCAGCAGGATTGGTGCACGTACACCCAATCGTTGCATCATACCAACCATTCGGTGAATGTTGTAAGTATCAGAGGTCAGTCTAGATTCCAAGGATGGAATGGTAAAAGCATCAACCTGAGAGCCAGAAAGATGCGAAATCTTTACAAACAAGTCATGACGAATAACTTCCGTTGCATCTTTTGCTACTTTAGATGCCATGCGATTTGCTAGGATGTTTGCAACAACGGCTATCACGGAGCACAGAATCATAGCAACACCCCAAATAAGAATAAGCTCCACGTCCCGAAGAGGGACGACATCATCAATGATATAGGCTAAAATCCATGGCAGCAGCAAATCCATAATGGTACCAGTAAACTTTATCATGAGTCCTAATATCATTGATGATAGATATGGCTTTAAATAAGCTAAAATTCTTCGCATAAATTTTCTTCCTTCTTTACCCGTGAGATCGCCTTATTCATCACATGCTCCATCATAGAATACAGCTGATGGCGTTGTTCTTCTGTAAAACCTTCAGAGAGATAATCATTCCATTCTAATAAAAGGTTGAGCACTTTGGGGTAAACATCAAAAGCTTTTTGGGTGGGAAAAACCTGCATAACCCGTTTATCCTTCTCACTAGGGCTTCTGGTGATGAAGCCGTTTTGCTCCAATAAGACCAGCTGACGTGTTACATTGCTTTTATTAATATAAATCATCTGCGCAAGCTGTTCCTGAAAGATTCCAGGATTTTGGCAGATTCTTAAAATATAGGTATGCTGATAGCCATTTAAACCTTCTTGTTCAAGCTTACCCTCTCTATATAAAATTGCACAACGCGAGGTTCTGCTAATGTATTTCATAAGAGCATCCATATATAGCGCCTCCTACCTTTTTAATTGTTGCGAGCGCAACTAATCTCTAAAAAGAATACCACTTTTATGCAAATTAGTCAATCGCTATTCATTTTTGATTAAAGTCATGAGATGATTTGAAGCCCTTGGCTTTAACAATACTTCACTTAATCGTATTTTTATTTGCAATTCAGCATGAACCAGATTTATTTCAATAGTTCATGTTGAATTCATATTAGCATTTTATAATAGAGTCATAATAAATTTTGGGGGAATAAAAAATGCAGACAAAAAAAGCAAATAAAAAGAAAATTTTCATGATAAGTATAGTATGTGTAGTTATAATTGCTTTAGTTGCAACACTTGCTTTACGTCCAAAGAAAGAAAGCTATAATCAAGAAACTGCCAAGATACAGGATATAATAACATTTTATAGTTTCAGCGGTAATATCGAAGCAAAAGATAGCCAAACAGTTGTATCTGGGAATATGCTTCCTATTAAGAAGCTTTATGTAAAAGAAGGGGACTTGGTAAAAAAAGGAGATGTATTATTCATACTTGATGAAAGTGATGTAGCTGCTAATATAGATCAGTCCGCTGCGGGAGTTGAAATCGCTAAAATTAATTATGAGAAGATGAAAACTACAACAAGAGATCAGCAATTGGCACAAGTGTCCAATACATTAGAATCTGCCCAGCTTGCTTTTAATGAAGCTAAAGTCAATCTTGAAAGAATGGAGGAGCTTTTTCATTCAGAAGCTATTTCAAAGCAAGACCTTGAGCAAGCGCAAAAGGGATATGATACTACAAAGCTACAGTTGGAATCAGCACAAAATAATTATGACATAACTGAAAAATCAGTAGAGCAAAATGTTAGAACTGCAAAAGAGCAGCTGCATCAAGCGGATGCCAGTTATCAGGCTGCAAAAAGTCAGGTTGGAGACTTAAAGATTACGGCAGAGATTGATGGTGAAATTTCCGAAATTTATGTAAAAGAAAATGAATCTTTAATAACAGGAACTAAAATAATGGATATCGTGAATTATGATGATTTAGAGGTTAAGGTAAAGGTAGATGAATTCGATCTTGGCTCAGTTTCCGAAGGAAAAGAAGTAACCGTTACCATAAACCCACTGGAAAAAGATATTGTGGGAAAGGTTTCAAAAATATCTAAGCAGGCTGAAACTGTGAATGGCGTATCTTTTTTTACTGCATCGATTGATTTAGAAAAGGATGAGGCCTTGCGTGTTGGTTTATCTGTAGAAGTCAAAGCAGTAAATAAAAACATAACCAATGCAACCACAATTTCTATGAAAGCACTGCAATTTGATAATGAAAACCGACCTTTTGTCTATTATAGAGATATCAACGATAACGTGGTTACTAAAGCAGTAAAAGTAGGAGCTAATGATGGGAATACTGTTGAAATTATAGAGGGGATAAAGGTGGGTGAAGTGATACTTTTTCCAGAAAAAGCGAAGGGGATAACACCTCAGATGACACCTCCTTCTGGTATGGGTGCAAATGAATAGGGGGTACGGATCATGAATAAAGAAATTCTTACTATGAGAAATATTATAAAATCATATCATATGGCAGATGAAGAGCAGATTATTTTAAAAGGAGTCAATCTAAAGGTTTATGATGGAGAATTTATTTCTATTTTAGGACCTTCAGGTTCAGGCAAGTCAACCATGATGAATATTATAGGCTGCCTTGATACGCCTACAAGCGGAGAGTATATTCTTTCTGACCGAAAGATTGGTGAGTTGGATCAAATAGAGCTAGCCCATATTCGAAGCAAAGAAATTGGATTTATTTTTCAATCCTTTCAACTGCTTCCAAGGCTTTCAGCCATTGAAAATGTAGAATTGCCTATGATTTATGCTGGAGTTGCTCCAGGGGAACGAATAAAGAGGGCACAGACAATGCTTGAGCGTGTTGGATTAGAGAATAAGACGAAGCACTATCCCAATCAATTATCAGGAGGACAGCAGCAGCGTGTTGCCATCGCAAGAGCATTATCCACGAATCCAACCATTCTTCTTGCAGATGAGCCTACAGGTGCACTTGATCAAAAGACTGGAAATCAGGTAATGGGACTTTTCAGCGAATTGAACAAAGAAGGAAGAACTATTATTATGATTACCCATGATGTGAATGTTGCAAAAACCGCAGGCAGAATTGTAAGAATTCTTGATGGAAATTTGTATGATGAGGTGGCAGAGAATGATTAAGGAAAGCATAAAAATGTCATGGCAGAATATCGTTCATAATAAAATGCGCTCATTTCTGACAACTCTTGGTATTGTCATTGGTGTTACTGCCATAATCGCTTTGGTTACCATTGTGCAGGGAGTTACAGGTGAAATAACCAGTCAGTTTTCCAGCTTAGGTGCAGGGAAAATTACTGTGCAGGCATATGGTACGCCGCTAAAGCAGGGACTCAGTGATAATGATTTGAAAAAGCTTATGGAAATGGAAAACATTTCAGGGATATCTCCTACATTATCTATGGAAGCTTCTGTAGTGAAAAATGCATCTGTAGAAGAAGATGTTGCAGTGGAGGGAAAGAACCAAGTTTATTTTCAAAATAATACGGATTTAATTGTTCGTGGAAGAGCCCTCAACAAGATAGATATGGAAAACAAAAACAAGGTAGGTATTATAAATCAGTCGCTTGAGGAAACCTTGTTCTTTGGAGAAGATTCAGTAGGACAAACTATGCAGATTAATGGCATTACCTATACTGTAGTGGGCGTATTAGATGAGAATGCGATAAATGATGTAACAGCCATGATGGCAAGAAGCAGTGGGGAAGGATCTGACGGTAAGGTGATCATCCCTTATACGGCTGCAATGAGTATCGCAGGTGTTAGCAACATTTCTTCTTTTGAAGTGCTCATTGCTGACACCAATAAGACAGATCAAGTAATTGAAGATACAAAGCTTATATTAAATCAAGCTTTTAATTATAAAGAGAATAGCTATAATATTATCAACATGGAAAGCTTACTGGATACCATGAATACCATGACCAATATGATGACTGCCATGATGGCAGGTATTGCATCGATTGCTCTGTTGGTAGGAGGCATTGGCATTATGAATATGATGCTTGTATCTGTAACAGAGCGTACCACTGAAATTGGACTCCGCAAAGCACTTGGTGCTGAGCCAAAACGTATTCAGCTCCAATTTCTGATCGAATCCATTTTTCTTTCTCTGCTAGGCGGCACGATAGGTGTTTTGCTGGGTGTTGGTATTTCCTGGGTCGTTACTGCTGCACTTGGTATCACCTTTGTAATGTCCACTTGGGCAATTGCATTGGGTTTTGGATTTTCTGCTGCAGTTGGCATCGTCTTTGGATGGGCACCGGCTAGAAGAGCAAGCAATCTCAATCCAATAGATGCGCTGCGCAGCGTTTAAATAGTGTAAATATACTGTTCCTATTTTATGGTATAATAATGAAGAGGTGGTAGATGTGTTTAACATCTTGGTGGTTGAAGATGATAAAAACCTTAGAAAATTGATGACAACTGTTTTAAAACAGAATGGCTATAACCCTCTGAATGCTGCAAATGGCACGGAAGCTTTAGACATAATGAATACATTACATGTTGATTTGATCATCAGTGATATTATGATGCCAAATATGGATGGATATGCGCTGACTGATGAGCTGAGACGGGCAAATTATAATCTTCCTATTTTGATGGTAACTGCAAAGGAAACCTTTGAAGATAAGAAGAAGGGCTTTTTTATGGGAATAGACGATTATATGGTAAAGCCCATTGATATAGATGAGATGATTTTAAGGGTAGCTGCGCTATTGCGCCGCTCCAATATTATAAATGAGCACCGTTTGACCATTGGTGCTGTGGAGCTTGATTATGATGCTTTGACAGTTGGCAGAAAAGGCAATTCTATACTGCTGCCTAAAAAGGAATTCTACCTCTTATTTAAGCTCCTCAGTTATCCAAAACAAATATTTACAAGGCAGCAGCTGATGGATGAAATATGGGGCATGGATGCAGAGACCGATGAACGTACAGTAGATGTTCATATAAAGCGATTAAGAGAAAAGTTTGAGGATTTTGAGGAATTTGAGATTGTTACAGTACGTGGACTTGGATATAAGGCGGAGAAACTGATATGAAAAATATTAGAGCAAAGTTGGTCATATTTTTTATTTCTCTTATGTTTATTTCCTCTACTCTTTCGTTTTTGATATCCAGCTTTTTTCCAAATAACAATATAAAAAAAGAGATCATGCTAAATCAGCAAGCAATTGCAATTTCTATATTGGAATTAAGACAAAAAACAGACTTGAGTACAGATGATATCATAAAGATGGCAACGAACTCTATGTATGAGGTTCGTAAGGTAGAAAATATAGATTCCATGAAAATAGCAAGGGATGAATTAACAAAAATTCAAAATCAGGAGATTGTTTTTTTATCCGATAAAGCATTTCCAACACCAACTACAATATTAATGCTAGATGATGATTATATTCAAATTAGCCTTCATCCACAAAATAGTATTTTTAAGATTATTGCATCTCGTATAGGCCTTACCTTGATGTCCTATGTTATCATTGGAGCCTTTTTAATTATCCTATCCGGCAAAATGGCTGTCAAGCAAATACTAAAACTAAGCTTGGCTACAAAAGAGGTTGCAAAGGGTAATTTTGACGTACAGGTTGAAAATAATAGCAATGATGAGATTGGTCAGCTTACAAGAAACTTTAATAAAATGATAAGGGAACTGAAGAGCATAGAATATCTTCGCAAGGATTTTATCAACAATGTATCCCATGAATTTAAAACACCTATTGCCTCTATTCAGGGGTTTGCAAAGCTTTTGCAAAAAGGAAATTTATCGGAAGAAGAAAAGCAGGAATATGCAGATATCATTGTTGAAGAAACCACAAGGCTATCTAAACTTTCTTCTAATATTTTAAGGCTTTCCAGTCTTGAAAACCAAGAAATGATAGATAAAACCACAGTGTTTTCCCTTGATGAACAGATGAGAAAAGTCATTTTACTTCTGGAGCATGAGTGGAGCAATAGAAATATTGACTTAGATATTGAGCTTGATGAAGTCCAATATCTAGGAGATGAGGAGCTGCTCCAGCAAGTTTGGATTAATTTATTAAATAATGCCATCAAATTTTCA
>JAUQXG010000537.1 GCA_030834765.1 Lutispora sp. | reverse complement strand
CAGCTTTTTTATTTAAGTTCTCAACAGACCATTTTTTTATTTTCTCAATTTTTTCAGAGCAAAGTTTCATATCTTCTATAAACACTTTACTTTGAAAGGATTCATAAAGTTCTTTTAAGCTCCATCTTTGATTCATATTTTTTCTCTCCTTTTAAATAGGTTTTGATATATTATATCATAATCTTATTTCATTTATATGTAATTATAAATATTGAAGGAAAAAATTATCAATTATGAAATGAAAGTCTAATTATTGGAGAAAACAGGGTCCATAAATATACTCTTTTCTTCACCATAAGCAACGCTGTTGTTTTCAAGTATAACTTCTCTAATAAGTTTTTCCTTTTCTTCATATGTAAAACAATACATCTGTCTCAATGTATGAATATTTGACTGATAAACATCTTTGCTTTTTAGTATTTTTTCCATTGCTGCTGCCAGTGCATCTTCGTCCTCGCATACTTCCCCTATGCCATATTTTTTTATCATGGTCAATGTACCTTTGTCATTGGAGGTAACTTTGTCAAAGGTTATCATGGGAGTTGTATTTAAAAGGCTTTCAATAAATATTCCTGCAGATGGCCTTGCTATGAGACAGTCAGAAATTGCAAGAATTTCATCAAAATGATTGATATAACCAAAAGGAATGATATTTATATTGCTATTTTGAGTTTTTAATAATCTTAGCTTATCATATATCTTTTTATCTCTCCCACACATAACCAATAAATTTATAGGCCTATTACATTCTCTAATCAGTCTTTTGGTAATGCTCAGTAAAAACCTTCCTCCTATGCTACCGCTTACCACCATGATATTTTCTCTGTTTTTGGGTAATTCATATTTCAATTTTAATGCTTCCATATCTTTGTAATCAAAGTGTCTTTTTTCTGCTAAGGGACCTATAACATGACATTTCGCGTGATTGTTCTTTATAAGCTTGTTTTCTGGGTTTCTATAAATAGAATTTTTAAATGAGTGGGTAATAAAATCGTTGTAAAAATTTAAAACATAAGTGATTTTATGAAAAAGATTCATCGTATGATCCACGTGATAGGAATAATACGTTAAATCAAAATTATAGTTTCTTATGGCCTCCACTGTTTCATCGAAATAACAAATATGCCTAGCATATGGATTTACAAGATCTATAAATATTGATATTTCGGTGATGAAAATATAGAAAGGTATCCCTTTTTGTGCAGCATAAGTTCCAATTGATTTGTTGTAGCCGTCTGCTGTGCAGATTATAATATCTGGCTTTATTTCCTCCAATTTTTTTTGGAGGGTGATACCCTCTGCAACATCAAGAACTGGCAACACAAAAAGTCTTGTCAAAAAGTTTAGAAGTATATCTACAAATCTGATCCAATTCTTTTTGATGCAATAATTCCATGTATTTACGATAAGATCAATATCCGATGAGCCTACAATCTCGCTGGCAGCATATTTTTCAATGATAATGTCATCACCTTTTAACATATCTTCCAGTATGCCTGCCATCCTCAGATGCCCCATGCCCATCTTTTCATACAATATCACTATTTTCCTGGACATAAAAATCATCGCCCCTCATAAATAATGAAAATATAAATGCTATTAAACTATACTAATAATAGATGAAACTATTCATATATATTCATATTATAACTCAAAATGGTAAATATTTAAATATTAGGAATCTATCTCCTCGCCTTGTTCTATGAGTTTTTCTGCTTCTTGAGGTGATAATACTTGAACTTCCTTTAGTTTCCTTTCTATTTTCCTTGATTTTCTCGCTGCATCCTCTATGGTATTGCTGGCTTCTTGAAGCTTTTTCTGTGTTTTATCAAGAAGATCTCCAAATCTTCCAAATTCAGTTTTTACTGCACCCAAAAGTGACCATACCTCACTGGATCTCTTTTCTATAGCTAAAGTTCTAAATCCCATATGAAGACTGTTTAAAATAGCTGTCAAAGTTGTAGGACCTGAGATGATTACCCTATAGTCCCTTTGCAATGTTTCACTAAGTCCTATCCTTCTGAGTACCTCTGCATAGAGACCTTCTGTAGGTAAAAACATAATGGCAAAATCCGTAGTGCCTGGTGGATCTATATATTTGTCTCTTATATCCTTTGCAAAGGATTTTATTCTTGTTTCTAAGCTTTTTGCTGCTTCTTCGGCAGCTTGCGCATCAGCATGTTCTTGTGCTTCAATCAATCTTTGATAATCCTCTTGAGGAAACTTAGCATCTATAGGAAGCCATATACAAGCATCATTCTTCGGATCTCTGCCAGGAAGTTTTATAGCAAACTCCACTCGGTCAGCGCTGTTTTTCTTTGTAGCTACGTTTTTACAATATTGATCTGTAGTCAATATCTGCTCTAAAATATTCTCCAACTGTATTTCTCCCCATATGCCTCTTGTCTTTACATTGGAAAGTACTTTTTTCAAATCCCCTACACCAGAAGCCAGAGTTTGCATTTCTCCAAGGCCTTTATAAACCATTTCAAGTCTATCACTTACCTGTTTAAAGGATTCTCCAAGTCTTTTTTCTAGTGTAGCATGAAGCTTTTCATCAACAGTTACTCTCATCTGTTCAAGCTTTGTATTATTATCCTCTTGTATTGATTTAAGGCTTCTTTCCAATGCCTCTCTAAGTTTTTCCAGCTTATCCTCATTGGAATTTGTCAAAACAGCCAATTGGTTTTGTTGCAATGCTGATACCTCAGCCATTCTGGATTGCAAAGAATCTGAAAAAGCTTTTATAGCGCCGCTTATTTCTTCTCTATCCATCTTTGAAACATAAGTAGCTTCTTGCCTTCCCTTGGCAATTTCCTCTCTTACTACTCTTTCTGTTTTTTCTTGATTATCTTTGAGCGAATTTATATTTGAGTCAAGTCGTGTAAGCTTTTTATCTGAGGTTTTGCTAAGTATCATAAACTGTAATATGGCTACTGCTATAAGCAATAAAAGGATTAAAATCAATATAATATCTGTCATTTTTACCTCTCCCTGCAGCTATGTAATGTCATAGCTGACATTTTACACAAAATAGAATTGATAAAGGCGATAGCCTTCAAACTTTATACTCCTTCAAAAAAATAATATAGCGAATGTACATTCGTATATATTCGCCATATATGCTATATTCCCTTTTAAATTTTTAATACCGTTATTAAAATAAAGTATTCTTCTGCTTTCATTCCTGTCTAAAATACAAATAGCTGCTATTAGCAGCTATTTAGTAAACTTATGATACAATGTTTTTATAAAAGAATTTTAGATTCTATGTCCATATCTCAATGTCTACATAACTCTAGTTGGCAACAGCATATCAGCAAGCCCTATTACAAGTGCCGCTATGACAGCTCCCCATAATGTAGCTTCCATTCCAGTAACAAAAAACTGTGCTATATATATGATAGCGGCTGAAACCAAAAAACCTGATATTCCTCTGCCAAAAGGCGATGCGTCAAAACCGAATACTCTTTCGATTAAATAATCTGCAGCTGCAATTACTAAAGCTGCTACTAAAGCTGTAATAAATCCTGACACTACAAACCCTGGCACAAACCATGAAGCAATCATAAGTACAAATGCTGCAACTACAAACCTTACAATAAAACGAACTATGCCATGCCTGGAGTCTTTTCTTTCACCTTCGTGATTCATTGATGCATTTCCCATAAAAAAATCACCTCCTGAAATTAATTTGTGCTTACTTAGCTTATAATATACAATATAATTAATTTGAATTTACATTTGTATTTTCTAAAAACGGAGGTATAAAATGACGAATAAAATTTTTCTCGAATCAGCAGAAGCTACTTACATATTTGATTTTGATTCGGAAGTAAAAAGTATTGAGCCTTATGAGGATAAATATGCTGTAGTGCTTGAAAAAACGGTCTTTTTCCCAGAAGGCGGCGGACAGCCAGCAGATAAAGGCACAATAGATGAAATATCTGTATTGGATGTTATAGAAAAAAATGGAGAAATTCTTCATATACTTTCAGAAAAACCATCTAATCATTTTGTAAAATGCAGTGTTGATAAAAACACCCGTTTTGATCATATGCAGCAGCATACTGGACAGCATCTACTATCAGCCTGCTTTGCTAGGCTTTATGATGCTCAGACTAATAGCTTTCATATAGGCCCTAAGTCTACAACTATTGAAATCAATCTAGCCGAATTTGATAATGAAATGGCAGCTCAAGTTGAAGAGATGGCGAATGATATTATTTATAAAAATATATCTGTTATAGCCCGTGTATATGATAACAATGAATTAGATACCCTTCCTCTTAGAAAACAGCCAAAGGTAAAAGAAAATATAAGAGTTGTAGAGATAAAAGAATTTGATTACTCTCCATGCGGCGGAACTCACGTTGCATCAACAGGTGAGCTAGGCATGATTAAAATAAAAAAATGGGAAAAGTGCAAAGATTGGTATAGAATTGAGTTTGTATGTGGAAAAAGAGCCCTGCATGATTATAGGATGAAAAATACTGCAATAAATAACATTGGTGCATTCCTTTCCTTAAGAGATTTTGAAGTTGAATCAGGAGTAGAAAAGCTGATTTTAGAAATGCAAAAGCTTCAAAAACATACTGCCGATGTAAAAACAGAGCTGAATGAATATATATCAAAAGAATTAATGAACGAATCTGTACAAATAGGAAAAATGAATGTTGTCAGTAAAATTTTCACCCATAAGGACATGAACCAAATAAAATTTATTGCTCAAAATATTATAGATCATCCTTCTTATATCGCTTTGCTTGGAAATAAAGATGAAAGAGCACAAATATTCTTTTCAAAATCAGATGATGTTCCTTTTGATATGGGTAAGCTGTTAAAATCCAATCTAAGCATTATAGATGGCAAAGGCGGCGGCAGCGCCAAAAATGCTCAAGGCGGCGGGAATAATCCTGAAATGGTGGAGCAACTCTTGAATAAAGTGATTGAAGATATAGAAAAAGAAGTAGGTATCTACTAGATACCTACTTCTACACCCAGTCCCTTTTCTACTGCATTTTTATATACTTTCGGAGCTACTATCATATCTTGAACTGCAAGTCCTACACTTTTGAAAAATATGATTTCATCTGGGTTCTGTCTTTTTACCTTCCCAAGTATCACTTCCCCCAGCTCGCCCTTTATATCTTCTCGCCCTATGGCACCATTTTCCATGGGTATCAATAAATCACCAGCTTCTTTTAAAGCCGCATCATATGCATCAACTATTATTACTGCCTTTTTTACCAGAGATTCTGGAACTTCTTGCATTGTAGGAGTATAAGATCCTACTCCTGTTACAAAAGCTCCAGCCTTAACAAGATTTCCATCGAATACAGGCTTTTGGGAAGTTGTAGCAGCGATAATGATATCGGCTTGGGGCAATATAAGACTTTGATTTTCCCCTTCAAGTACCTGGATTCTCAGTTTCTTTGACATCTCTTCACAAAAACGCTTTCTACCCTCGCTGCCTCTGCTAAATACATAAGCCTTTTCTATTTTTCTTACAGCGCATATTGCCTCCAATTGTGTTTTGGCCTGAACTCCTGAACCAAAAATACATACTATTTTTGCTTCCTCACTGGAAAGATATTTTGCCGCAAGTCCGCTTACGGCGCCTGTTCTCAGCGCTGTAATATGCTCCGCATCCATAAGTGCGATAGGTTCTCCTGTCTCTGCATCATTTAACATCAGCACTGAATAAATAGTAGGCTTATTTTGAGCAGCATTTTCTGGGTATACTGATACAATTTTTATACCTAATGCATCGCTTTCAGGAATTAGAGCAGGCATATATAGTATATTTCCTTTATGCTTTTCTATGCTAATCTTTGTCCTTAATGGTACTATGGTTTTTCCTTGGGTATAATCCTTAAACACTTGCTCAAGCAAAAGGATTACTTCGTCCATCGTGATTATTTTTTCTACATCATGTTTTGCAATAACTCTAATCATCATATACCTTCCTTACTTATTTTTTCAAAACTAGTATACGACACTTGAAGGAAAATTAAAATACTCTCTTATTCCCGCTTTACAACAAATGATTATTGATTAATAATAAATATAGGAGTTAAAATATCTAGTCATCGCTTATCATGATTAGAAAATAGAGGAAGGAGAAAAAATATGTCCAACACCTATAATATATTAGAAGTTTCGCAAATGGCCATCAATATAGAAAAAGCTGGTCATGAATATTATTTAGAAGCAGCAAAAAAAGCAGAAGGTGCCAAAGCAAAAGAAATATTTTTACACCTTGCAGGAGAAGAGAAAAAGCATATTGAGCTTTTTACTAATCTTTATGAAATATTATCTGAAATTGTAAAATTTGATGGCAACTATCTATTTGATGAAGCAGTATCGGCTTATTTAAATTATTTTGTAAATGAATCTGTATTTAAAAATAAAGAGCTGGGCAAAGTTACAAACCTTGATAATTCAAAAGAAGTTTTATTCGAAGGTATTAATGCTGAAAAAAATTCAATACTTTTTTACAGCGAAATGCTGAAAGGACCTAATACAGCTGAGACAGCAAATGTTATAGATATCATAATCGATGAAGAGAAGAAACACCTCGTACAATTAACAGATATGATGAAAGAACTATAAATGGAGGGGTAAGTCTGAAAGAAATTACTAAAAATATAAAGGAGGTGACGGGTCCATGCTAGATCTTTCATTGTATTTTATGCAACTTGAAGCATGGACATATATATGAATATTATTGTAGCTGGCGCTGGTATAGCAGGTCTAAATGCAGCAAAAGCAGCAAGAGATCAAAACCCGGACTGTACCATCACTTTAATTGACTCTGGTGATAAAAATACATATCTTAGAACCAGAATACCTGACTATATAGCTGGAACCATTGGCACCAAAGAGCTTTTTCAATATGATGATGAATGGTATAAAAAAAATAAT
>JAUQXG010000536.1 GCA_030834765.1 Lutispora sp. | reverse complement strand
CAACTCCATTAACAACATGGATCGCATCAAAAGGACAAACCCTTACGCATGTGCCAAGACCAAGACAGCCTTGACTACAGGATTTAGCTCCTCCACCCACAAGCATTGCCGCTGCCTTACAGTCTTCTATACCATGGTATTCATATTTTTCTTTTGCACTATTACAATCTCCTGCACATATTACTCTAGCCACTTCTTTTTCTTTATCCTCAGCCACTTGACCCATAATCTCAGCTATTTTTTGAGCAAGTGGAGCTCCACCAACAGGACATGCATTTAATGCAGCTTCTCCCTTTACGATAGCATCGGCTAACGCATCACAACCAGCAAATCCGCATCCTCCGCAGTTTGCGCCTGGCAGTGCACCTCTCACTTCAGTTACTCTTTCATCCACTTCTACAGCAAACTTTTTAGAAGCATATGCCAAAACTATAACGAAAAATATAGCAAGTCCACCAAGAACAACTATAGGCCATATAAAACTATTAATCAAGGTAATCACCTCTTTCTACATAATGAACTCCACGCCAAGTTCTAGTACAAATTACAGATGAAATTATCGTGGAGGTACGCGATCCAATTACAACTGTATTTTGATTCTTTCGCGCTAACCTTTTACAAAAGTCCGCTAAATCCTAAGAAAGCGATTGAAAGCAAACTTGCTGTAATCAATGCTATCGGAAAACCCTCAAAGCTTTTGGGAATAATTGATGTTTCAAGTCTTTCACGAACACCTGCAAAAAGTACAATTGCCAGTGTAAATCCTAGAGCACCACCAACACCGTTTACCAATGTCTCAATTAGGTTATATCCACTTTGAATATTTAATATTGCTACACCTAGTACGGCACAATTCGTTGTGATGAGAGGCAAGTATACTCCTAGTGCTTGATAAAGCGTTGGACTTGTCTTTTTCAAAACCATTTCAACAAACTGAACAAGACCTGCAATAACCAAAATAAAGGCTATTGTCTGCATATATGGTATTCCTAGAGGAACAAGCAAATAGTATTGAACTAAAAATGTCATAACAGATGCAAGACCCATAACGAAAGTTACGGCAAGGCCCATCCCAAGAGCTGTCTCTACCTTCTTTGATACGCCAAGGAAAGGACAAATACCTAGAAACCTCGAGAGGACAAAGTTGTTAACTAAAATTGAGCTTAACATTATTATTAATAATTTCATCTCTGCACCCCTCCTATGCCTTCTTTGCTGATGTCAATTTATTAACAGCAGCAATTGCAAATCCGAATACCAAAAATCCACCTGGAGGCAATATCGCAATTAATGCTGGTTCAAAGCCTGCACCGAAAAGTGATATTCCCATAAAAGTACCAGCTCCAAGAATTTCTCTAACTGTACTCATGATTACTAGTGCACCTGTAAATCCTAATCCCATACCTATTCCGTCCATTATTGAATTCAATGGTGGATTCTTTGATGCAAAGGATTCCGCTCTTGCTAGTATGATACAGTTAACAACTATTAAAGGTATAAATATACCAAGTGCTTTGTCTAACGCTGGTGAAAATGCCTGAATCATCATTTGTACCAGAGTAGTGAATGTAGCTATAACTACAACATAAATTGGTATTCTTACTTCGCTTGGTACAATTTTGTTTATTAATGATATGATTAAATTAGAACCTATCAGAACTGCCATGGCAGCAACACCCATACCTAAACCGTTCGTAACAGCTGTCGTAACGGCAAGAGTAGGACAAGTACCAAGTACAAGCCTAAAGGTAGGGTTTTCGTTTACCAAACCATTGGTAAAATCTTTCCATAAACTCATCTACTACACCTCCAACCTTACTTACCAGCTAATTCTTTTGTTATAGCTATGGCTTGATTTACACCCTTTGTAACACATCTAGATGTGATTGTAGCTCCCGCTATGGCAGCTATTTCATTATCCTTTGGAGTCCCACTTTTTATTACATCAATAACCATGTCCCAAGTTTTATCGGCGAATTGATCTTTAAATTTGGGCTTTTCTGCATTTTTTCCAAGTCCTGGCGTTTCTGTGTTATTTCCTACCTGGACTCCTTTTATAACTCCATCAGCACCAACACCAACAATAACTTCTACTGCTCCGGCATATCCTTTTGGAGCTGTCTTAACAGCATAGCCTATTATCGCGCCGCTTGCTTTTGCATTATATATTTCTACTACTGTATCGAATTCTGGGTTTGATTTCAAACTTTGAAGCGTTGTATCATCAACTATTTCAAATTCATCTGCTTCTGGCATAACTGTTTTTCTTGCTTCGTCATTAGCTTTTGCTATCTGCATCACTATTTTTTCTGAAGTAAAATCATTCGTGAAACCTAAAAGTGCGGCTGCGATAACACAGACTATCAATAATACTCCTGTCAATCTAACGTAATCACGCACTTTTCTTCACCTCCCCAAACTTTCTTGGCATAGTGAATCTATCAATAAGTGGAGTAGCTACATTCATTAAAAGGATTGAATAGGAAACTCCTTCAGGATATCCTCCCCAGAATCTTATGACAAATGTCAACAATCCACAACCTATACCCATAACGATTTGTCCTTTTACCGTCATTGGCGATGTTGAATAATCAGTAGCCATAAATATTGCACCTAAGAATAGTCCACCTGCACAAACATGATAAATAAAGTAGTTTATATCGAATTTGCCAAAAACAAATGCAAGGATACCTACTGTTAAAATATATATTGCTGGTATTCTAATGTTTATAACGCCTCTGTATAAAAGATATGCACCGCCAATAGCTAGCGCTAATACTGATGTTTCACCAATACAGCCACCTACATTACCTATAAATAAATTCCATATGTTTGGTAGTGCTTGACCTGCCATTTCACCACCAGCTGCTACTGGTAAACCATTTACATAGTTTATTCCTTCTTTTAGTATAGCAAGCGGTGTTGCTCCTGTAGCTGCATCTGCCATACCTGGCACAGGCCAAGTTGTCATCCTTACTGGCCATGATGCCAAAAGCACTGCCCTTGCTGCTAATGCTGGATTAATAAAATTGTGTCCTAATCCACCGAAAAGCTGCTTTACGATGGCTATAGCAAATATTGATCCGATTATTACCATCCACCATGGAGCACTAGCTGGCATATTAAATGCAAGCAGCATTCCTGTGACAGCTGCGCTTAAATCTTTTACGGTAACTTCTCTTCCTAGTAACTTTTGCATAGCCATCTCTGTGGCAATACAAGTTATTATAGCTAATGCTGTAACTGTTAACGCTTTAAATCCGAAAAAATATATTCCAGAAATAAGTGCTGGAATTAATGCGATGATTACATCTCGCATGATTAAATTCGTACTTTCACCTGACCTTATATGAGGTGAAGATGAAACGATATAGTTGGTATTTTCCACTTCTACCCCTCCACTATTTAGATTGTTGTTTCTTTCGTTTTTCTAGGATCTCACGCTTAGCAACTCTAATAGAATCCACAAGAGGTCTCTTTGCAGGACACACAAATGAGCATGAGCCGCATTCTATACAATCCATCGCGTGTAATGTTTCTGCCTGTTCAAATCTGTCTGCTAATGCATTTGCACTAAGATGCATTGGCATTAAATTCATAGGACATACGCCTACGCATTTTCCACATCTAATGCAATTAGAAGCTTTCGGAAGCCTTGCTTCTTCCTCAGATAAAACGAGTATTCCTGATGTTCCTTTTATTACAGGGACATCTACAGAAAACTGTGCAATACCCATCATCGGACCGCCGCCTATTACTTTTCCTGGTTTGCCATTAAACCCGCCGCATTGATCTATTACTTCCTTAAAGGATGTGCCGATTTTTACAAGCAAGTTCTTTGGTTCTTTTACGCCTTTACCAGTTATAGTAACTATTCTTTCAACTAATGGCATCCCTGTGTTTATTGCGTTTGCGATCGCCGCCGCCGTACCAACATTGCTTACAACTACGCCGATATCAGCAGGCAATCCGCCTGAAGGAACTTCCCTTCCTGTACATGCATTGATCAGCTGCTTTTCAGCACCTTGTGGATACTTGGCTTTTAGTGCCACAACCTCAATGCCATCCACACCTTTTGCTGCGTTAAAAACTGCTTCAATGGCATCAGGCTTATTAGTTTCAATACCGATATAGCCTTTTTTTACGCTAAGGGCTTTCATAAGAGCACTAAGCCCTTTTACCACATCATCTGGTTTTTCTAACATGAGTCTATGGTCGGCCGTCAAATATGGTTCACATTCTGCTCCATTTAATACAACAGTATCAAGTTGCTTGCCTGGTGGTGGTGCTAGTTTTACATGGGTTGGAAAGGCAGCTCCACCCATCCCAACAATACCTGCTTCTTTAATGATGGTCTTGATCTCATCTGCACTCAAATCCTCAAGCTTTCCTTTCGGAATAACGCTTTCATGAATAGTATCCTGCATATTTGATTCAATAACAACGCAAGTCACCTTTGAGCCTCCTGAGTATAGTCTTGGCTCAACAGCAACAACCTTTCCCGATACACTTGAATGTATGGGGGCAGAAACAAATCCTTTAGGTTCACCAATTTTTTGGCCAACCTTTACCTCATCTCCTACTGCTACAATAGCTTCGCAAGGAGCTCCGATATGTTGCTGCATAGGTATTGCAACAACCTTAGGTGCATTCGCTTTCTCTATTTGTAGCTTCTCAGTGGCTTTTTTACTATGAGGTGGATGAGTTCCGCCTTTGAACGTCAATGTTCTAATATCCAAATTACTCACCTCTTATATTAATTAAATAATGGTAGAATGAATGGCAATAAGCAACCTATGAACTATTCGATAACGGTACACAAAACCCTCTTAGAAAACTGAAAGTTTAATAATTTATAATTTAACAAATATTTTTTAATATTTCAAATTAATTTGAAATATATGAATTAACCTCGCAACAATCTGCAATGTATCTTGTATACTTTTATCGCTTATTTATTATATCACTAAATATAATTTGATTCAAATACATATAATATTTAAAAATTCTATAAATACTTGAGGTGAAAACAAATGATAATAATTTATAATTGTTTTGGCGGCACGCATACTTCTATCATGGCATCCGAACTGCACTTAAATAATCTTCCTAATGATAGAATACCAAGTACAGATGAGCTTTGTAATATTGAACATTTTAATAAGTTGGACAGTAAAGATTTTGGCAGGTTGATTTTTCATGGAATTGATGAATTTGACAATGAAGTTTATTCAATAGGCAGAGGCCGGTCAAAGGCAGTTATTCCTGCTATGGAAGGATTAGCAAAGCAGTTAAGCAGAAAGCATCATAGCAACGAAGGTCTTATTTTTATAAATTGTTCTTCTTCTGTGGTATTTCCACTTTCAATAGGAGGACTTTTTTCAAGATGGCTCAAAATAGGAATATTTGGTGATCCATTTGTTTTTTCAGGTTCAAAAGCAAGCTATCCCAAAATCATAAAACTTGTGGAGCGTACAAAAGAAATTTGCAAAGCGCCGCCAGAAGGCTTTTTTATTTATGATATAGATAATAAAGGACAGCTCAAAAAATTAAATTGAGCTATCCTTTTCTTTTAGGTCCTATTAACCTTTATAAATTGCTTTGAATGGGCATTTGCTCAAACAGGCTCCACACTTGATACACTTTTCTGTATCGATTAAGTATGGTACACCCTTTTGACCAGAAATTGCATTTACCGGACACTGTTTCGCACAGATGCCACAAGATTTACACTTTTCATCAATCACAATATAGTTAAGAAGCGCGGTACATACCCCAGCTGGACACTTCTTATCTTTGATATGAGCTACATATTCATCTTTGAAATATTTCAAGGTTGATAGTACAGGGTTTGGTGCTGTCTGGCCAAGACCACAAAGGGCTGAAGCCTTAATATTTTTAGCTAAATTCTCAAGTTTATCTATATCGCTCATCTCGCCTTTGCCTTCAGCTATCTTTTCTAATATCTCAAGCATTCTCTTTGTGCCTTCACGACATGGTGTACATTTTCCACAAGACTCGTCATCTGTAAAGTCAAGAAAGAATCTCGCTATATCTACCATACAGTTATCTTCATCCATAACAATCAGTCCGCCAGAACCCATCATTGAACCTAGGGCGATTAAGTTATCATAATCTATAGGCACATCTAAGTGCTCTGCAGGAATACAGCCGCCAGATGGTCCACCAGTTTGAGCTGCCTTGAACTTCTTGCCTTCAGGTATTCCCCCACCTATTTCAAAAACTATTTCTCTCATGGTGGTACCCATAGGTATTTCAACAAGTCCAGTATTATTTATTTTTCCACCTAATGCAAACACCTTTGTACCTTTTGACTTTTCAGTGCCCATTGAAGCAAACCATTCTGCACCGTTTAAAATAATCTGGCATATATTTGCATAAGTTTCAACATTATTCAATAAAGTTGGCTTACCAAAAAGGCCTTTAATAGCTGGAAAAGGAGGTCTTGGTCTTGGCATCCCTCTTTCGCCTTCTATTGATGCTATCAAAGCTGTTTCTTCTCCACAAACGAACGCCCCTGCACCTAGTCTAATCTCTAAGTCAAATTCATAACCTGTACCTAGTATATTTTTGCCTAATAATCCATATTCTCTTGCCTGCATAATCGCTATTGTCATACGCTTCACTGCGATTGGATATTCAGCCCTGCAATAAATATATCCTTGGTTTGACCCAACTGCATAGCCTGCTATTGCCATAGCTTCTATCACTGAATGAGGGTCGCCTTCAAGTACGCTTCTGTCCATAAATGCCCCTGGGTCACCTTCATCTGCATTACAAAGTACATACTTTTTGTCTCCAGCAGCCTTTGCTGTGAAGTCCCACTTCATACCAGTTGAAAATCCACCGCCTCCTCTTCCACGAAGACCTGAGCGTTTAATGGTATCTACTACTTCTTCTGGTTTCATTGAGGTGAGAACCTTTTCTAAGGCTTTGTATCCATCAAATGCTATATATTCATCTATATCTTCGGGATTAATGACTCCACAATTTTTCAGAGCAATTCTATATTGTTTCTTATAGAACTCAACATCATTAATTGACTTAATTGTATCTCCATCCACTGACTCAGCATATAAAAGTCTTTTTACTACTCTTCCTTTTACTAAATGCTCTTTTACGATCTCTTCTACATCTTCAGGTTTGACTAAACTATAGAAGGATGCTTCAGGATATATGATAACGATTGGACCTAGTGCGCAAAGTCCGAAACAGCCTGTTCGCTCAACTGTAATTTCATTTTCTATTCCATGCTTTTTTATTTCTTCTTCGAAATTCTTTACGATCTGCTCAGAATTCGATGAAGTACAACCTGTACCTCTACAAATCATTACATGGGATCTGTACATTTCCATCTTTTCTATACCCCCTAAAAAGTTTTACTAAAAATATTTACTGTTCAGAAGCTCCTATTGTATATTCTTCAACAACCTTACCCAAAATAACATGCTCATTCATGATTCGTTTTGCCTTTGATGCAGTAACCTTTACATAGGTTACCTTTTCTTCTCCTGGTTTATATACTTCAAGAATTGGCTCTAATCTGCACATCCCGATACAACCAGTTTGTGCAACCACTACGTCAGCAAGATTGTTGTTCTTTACTTCATCTATTACTGCAAGAAGTACTGGTCTTGCTCCAGCAGCTATTCCACAAGTTGCCATACCCACTACTACTCTTGTTCCACTCCTATCCTTTCTTACATTGATCGTATCAAGAGTCCTTTTTCTTATTTCTTCTAATTCTTGTATCGATTTCATTTTATTACACCTCCATCAAATTCCCTAGACCATCATTTATATACTCATTTATCCAAGCCAAAATATCAGGGTTAGAAATTGAAACTTCCAGCCCAAGTATTTGTTTTAGCTGTCTTGTATCTATTATGAATTCCTTGTCATTCATTTTATGTTTGTAAATATAATCTATATCGGCTTTTCCAAGTATTACAGTAATAAATGTATCTACCATATTACCAAGAGGCGCACGGTCAATATGGCTATGCTTAAAATAAGCAGTTACTATTGTACCGATTCCCTTTTCCGATTCAATTGTTAGATTACCTGCACATCTTTGACAGGCAGCTTCCATTAAAGGTATCCCTAATCCTACTTTTCTTGTAGTCCTTGTAGTAAAAAAAGGATTTCTTATCTTTTCTATTAAATCTTTATCCATACCCCAGCCATCATCTTTAATAGTTATTTTAAAAAAATCATCTATTAAATTTTCTTCTATTATTATCTCAATTAGGCTAGCACCAGCTGATACAGAGTTTTGCACTAAATCTAATATATGAAGAGATAGCTCTTTCATCATTAATCTCTATATTTCTTTATGATTCCTGGTACATCCTCTGGAACTAATTTGCCATATACATCTTCCCCTATCATTGCTACTGGAGCTAGTCCACAACATCCAAGACATCTTGTAGCTTCTAATGTAAAGATGCCATCTTCTGAGGTAGCACCAGGCTCAACCTTCAGCTCGTCCTGAAATTTTTCAATGATAGCTTGTGCATTTCTAACATAACATGCTGTGCCTAAGCAAATTGATATTGTATATTTTCCTCTAGGTTTTAAAGTAAATCTTGAATAAAAAGTTGCTACTCCATAAATCTCTGCCATTGGAACATTTAGTCCTAGTGCTATCCTTTTCTGTGCATCCTCAGGAATATATCCAAATAACTCCTGGGTTTCATGCAATACAGGCATTAATGGGCCATCCTGATGTCTGTGATCTTTTATTATTTCCTCTAGCTTCTCCATTTTTTCTTTAAATTCTAGTTCAGTCATTAAAGAGTCCCCTCCTTTTAAATAAATATATTCATAATTGGACTTTTATTATCTTATAATACCCAACATCCATTCTAACATATATTCGATTAATTTTTAACAATTATTTTATAAATAAAAATATAATATTTATGCTTTAATTTCCCAACTTGTCAAAAATCTCACTTATGCTTAAATACTCCATGTTCAGAAAAAATTCCCTTTCGCTTATATCCCATAAAAAATGTGCATCCGAAGATACAATATAATTATATTTTTTCAAAAAAGAATACCTTTTTAAAATATTTTCAGGAGAATTTTTTTTTGAAAATTCAATAGTTTTTACTTTCAAGCTTGGTGGAATAAAGCCCAGATTTGTAATAATACTATAAGAATTCCTATCAACATGTGCAGGTATGCAAATGCCTCCTAATCCTCTAACCAGAATAAAAACATCATTAACTGAAAGGCATGTGGAGGACAAAAGTAGTTTCTCTACCTTTCCTGTGATATTATCTCGCTCATCCATAATCAGTTGAGTCCCAAACAATTCCTCATTATTTTGAATTTCTGGCAAGCTATTATATACAATCTCTTCAAATTTTTGTGCAGCCTCCAGTCTTTTAAAAAGGCATATGATATGCACTTCTTCTTTTGTTTGCACTTCCATTCCAGGTATTACAGCCAGACCATTGTTTTTTCCCACTTCCATAATAGCAGGAATATTCCGGCAGGAATTGTGATCTGTAACTGCTATAATATCTAAATGCTTTAAAAGAGCCATATTTACAATATTATTAGGTGTCATCTCTTCATCAGCACAAGGAGAAAGCGCCGAATGTATATGAAAATCTATAGCAAATTCCATATCACTTTCCTATACCATGATTTAGGAATTCTTTTACTAAATCATAAGAATTTTGTGAAGACCTTAACAAGGGCATTTTCTCTTCATTTGCTTTTTTTAAAGTTTCTTCCTCAACTTCCATATCCTCAGGAATAATAATACAGCTCATGTCAAGTAATGTTGCAACTGCAATAATATTCGAGTGAGTTTGAACAGTAATCCATGCATTTCCTTTTACAGCATGACTCATCACCCAGCTTAGAAGATCACAAATATATAATCCTGTTATTTCCCGTTCTAACCCTTCTCCCCCTGCTAGCAATCCCAGATTAATTTTCTGACAGACTTCCTTAACTTTCAATTTTATTCTCCCCTTTTCTTTTTAGATTTTTATTTTTAAAGCTTTCTATGGTTTTTACAATACATAGCGAATGATTATTCTCGCCTTTTACAATATCCTCAGCAAATGCTCTACAAGTTGGTGCACCGCAAACTCCGCAGTCTATACCTGGTAGATTCTTGAGGATTTCTCTCATTAATTCCATTTTTTGTATTGATTTAGAAATATCTTTATCTAGGCTCATCACTAACCTTGGTTCTATGGTTTCAGTTAATCTTACAAACCCTTCTTCATACATTTTTATATACTGATCAATCTCTTCATCTGTATATGTCAAAGGACTTAATGATTTTGCATGATTACCTATTTTCGCTCTTGCTATAAAGGAGTTTTCTATAACTAAAGGTCCTCCAATGCAGCTTTCTCTGCAGGCCATAAGTTCCAGAAAATCAACACCTTCCAGCTTTCCTAATTCCAAGTCTTCCAAAACCTTTATTACCTCGTGAATACTATCTACAGCCAGATATTTCTCCATTCCCAATGATTTTGCCTGTCCTCCCGCCGATACCCATTTCAAGGTTTCTTTTGTAGTTTCAACATTGACAGAATAACTAGGATTCACGCTAAGATTTTTTAAAATTTCTCCATATATGTCTTTTATAGAGATAGCTGCATCTATATATGAATTCTTTATGCCTAAAGGATTTTTTATGCTTGTTGCTCTAGCTGTGCAAGGAGTGAAAAAAATGACTCCTATTTCCTTTAAATCAAGCCCGGTTTTTTTGGCTGCATCTATTTTCACTATTCTGGCTGTTATCTCCATAGGAGTTTCAATATCTACAACATTAGGCAGCAAATCAGGGAATCTTATTTGTATCAGTCTAAGTATGGCTGGGCAAGAAGAATTAATAAGCGGCCCCTCAACTTTTTTCTTTAAAAGTAAATATCTGGAAATCAACCCAGAAATAATTTTTGCCCCTAAAGTTGTATCATAAACTTCATTAAACCCCATAGCTTTAATTGAATTTAATATTTGATTAATGGAAATATTAGGTTGAAATTGACCATATATAGACATTGTAGCAATAGCAATAGTGTATTTATATTTATCTAAAACATTTAGATTATCAGTAACTGCACTCTTGGCATGATTTGGGCAGATTCTTATGCATTCTCCGCAGTCTATGCACCGTTCATCTATAATCCTCGCTTTTCCATCTATGATTCTTATAGCTTCAGTAGGGCAAACCTTAAGACAGCTGGTACAGCCTATACATCTATCTTCCTTTAGGATAACGGAATGAAAATACTCCTTTTCCATTTATTCACCCTCTTTCACACACATATTCATCATGATCGTAGTCCCTTCTCCTATTTTTGACTCTATTGAAAATTCATCACTGCATTTTTTCATATTCGAAAGGCCCATACCTGCACCAAAACCCATCTCTCTTATTCTGTCAGTGGCTGTTGAATAGCCTTCTTTCATTGCAAGCTCAATATTTTCTATACCAGGTCCGTTATCTTTAGCTAAAACCATCACACATTTTGGATCTATCATCACACTTATTGTTCCTCCATCAGAGTGTATAACAATATTCATTTCTGCTTCATAAGTAGCAATAGCTACTCTTCTTGTTAGGGATGGTTCTGACCCCACCTGCATGAGAATTTTCTTTATACTGCTAGATGCCTCCCCAGCTCTAGAAAAGTCATCTTTTTCTATCTGAAAAGTGTATTTTATAGCACTCATTTAATAACCTCCAGCCTCTATATATTAATACCTTTTAGCCCTTTACTGTAAAGCTTTCCTGATGCAGTATATAGCGTATCCCTGGTAGTTAGCAAAATAATATTCCCTTGTTTCGCCATTTCTATTACATTCTTGTCAGGTGATTTTCCCCGGACAAACACGATGACATTTAAATCTGCCATCTCTGCGGTCCTTATAACTTGGCAATTAACAAGGCCTGTGAGTAAAAGTGTTTTGCCATTTACAAAAGCAAGGACATCACTCATTAAATCAGAAGAAAAAGCATTATTTACTTCATTTGTTAAAATTTCATCACAGCATAATACTTCCGCTTCTAAAATATCTCTGACTTCAATAATCTGCATAATCAACCCTCCTCTTTAAATGCTAAGACTTTGTATAAGTTTATCGTAAGCCTCCAATTGATATGACATACTTTTTTGTATATCAAAGTAATTGAAAGATTCTTGGGTCAAATTGTTGTCTTTATATATTTTTAACGCTTGTACATAGCTTTCTTTAAAAACTGCAATATGCGTGCTTACCGGCATATTTATCATAAGAATTAAATTTTCAGTAAGCTTTGATTCCATATCCATTATTGTACTTATTTGCTCCTTAGAAGGCTTATTGCCTTTAGAAAGCAATTCAAAGCTGTTGTTGCATTTTTCTTCCCATATGCGACTCATCAAATTATCGCTATCTTTTATAATTTCAATAAACTTTTTATCTATATCCCCATAGCTCATACTTAGATTATGAAAACTTACTTCCTTTATACTACATTCCAATTTTG
>JAUQXG010000535.1 GCA_030834765.1 Lutispora sp. | reverse complement strand
TTGAGATAAAATAGTTAGGAGAGTGAAATATGAAAATTTATACGAAAACTGGAGACAAAGGGCAAACAAGCCTATATGATGGAACTAGAGTAGATAAGGACAGTTTAAGAGTAGATTGCTATGGTACAGTAGATGAACTGAACTCTTTTTTAGGAGTGGCAAGAAATTTCATTGAAGACGATGAAATAATAAAAAAGATATATGATATTCAAAGAGAGCTTTTTAATGTAGCTGGGGAACTTGCAACTACTGATGGCGGTCAGTTTCCTCAAAGGGTAACAGAAGGCAAGATAGCTGATTTAGAAAGCTTTATTGATACGCTTCTTGGGAGGATGCCTAAGATAGATCAATTTATCATACCAGGCAGCAACAAAGCCAGCGCTGCCTTGCATGTAGCAAGAACAGTGTGCAGAAGAGCTGAAAGGAAAATAATTACCCTAAGCAGACAGGAGACAATTAGCCCCTTACTTATGAAATATATAAACAGACTTTCTGATACAATATATGCAATGGCGAGATATTTGGAAACAGAACTTGTATTAGTAAATTTTAAGTAAAATCAATAAAAATAGTGGAGCAAAAATCTCCACTATTTTTATATTATTATAATAAATATTTTAAGACAAACCAATAATGGGAGAAGCTGCCGCCTAATACGAAAAGATGAAAGATTTCGTGAAAGCCAAATACTTTACTTTTTATCTTAGGCCATTTTGTGCCATATATGACTGCTCCAACCGTATAAGATATTCCACCTATCATAAGCCATGTAATTCCCATGGGAGCAACATGCTTTGCTAAAGGGAAAATTGCGAACACAATGATCCAGCTTAGTCCCAAATAGAAAAGCGTATAAATCCATCTTGGCGCATCGAACCATACAACTTTAAGTACTATCCCAGCGATGGCTAAAGCCCAAACACCAATAAACAGGCTCCAGCCAAAAGCACCGCGTAAGGGAACTAAACAAACGGGAGTGTATGTTCCTGCTATTAATACATAAATCATCATATGGTCTATTTTTCTTAAAACTCTAATTGTTTTATCAGAAGCGCAAACAAGATGATAAATAGCACTTGCAGTATAAAGGAGTATTAGACTTGCTCCAAATATTGAAAAAGTTACGATATGCCACGGCGTTCCTTTTTTTGCTGCCAAAACGATCAAAATAATTGTACCGATTACGGAAAGTAACGCACCAAATAGATGAGTAAGACCACTTACAGGCTCTCTTAGCTTTGCTAACATATTAAACACCCTTTCATAAAAACTTTATATTGAATAGTATATGTTATGTATAACTCTATTATGTAGTATTGATAACTATATAGTATATTTTTATATTACAATATTTTTAATGAACATACAATAGTTTTTCCTTATATTGCAAAAATAAATTTTAAATTGTATGATGATATATATAAGTTTAATGAAGAGGTGCTTTCATGAATATGGATATGGATAAGATCAATAAAATCATAGAAAAAATATCTTCAATAGGGGATATTCAGCTTTCTGATATACCCTGTGTCGATCTTTATATGGATCAGATCACTACACTGTTTGAAGATAAATTATCTGATACCAAGAGGGATGAGAGTGAGAAGATATTAACAAAAACAATGATAAATAATTATACGAAGGCAAAGGCTTTATTACCTCCCAAAAACAAGAAATACAGCAAATCGCATATCATTCTTATGGCTCTTATATACAATATGAAACAAGTACTATCTATCAATGACATAAAGCTAGTACTGATGCCAATATTAGATAGATTAAGTACTTCTAATAGCTCTGCCTCTGATTTACTTGAACAAATATATGCCTCTTTTCTTGATATAAAGGAACATGATTTAAAAAGCTTAAAGGGTAATTTTGAAGGTACTTTTGATATTACAAATAATAAAACAGAGAGTATGGAATTAGAGGATAAAGACTTGGCAAGCATTATGCTTTTAGTGTTGACCCTTACAGAACAAGCTTCTATACAAAAACAGTTGGCAGAAAGTATAATAGATCATTTTTTTAAAACAGCAAGCAAATAAAAATAGGCTGTAAATATGCAGGAGGTGCAGGAAGTAGTTATGATGAAAGAAAATATGGAATTAATAAATAAAATTAGAGAAAATATTAAACTTGTTATAAAAGGCAAAGATGGTGAAATAGATTTGTTATTAACTTCACTGATCTGTGGAGGGCATGTTTTGCTTGAAGATGTTCCGGGAGTGGGCAAAACTACATTGGCAAAAGCCCTTGCAAAGTCCATTAGCTGTGACTTTAAAAGAGTACAGTTTACACCTGATCTCATACCATCTGATTTGACTGGGGTTAATATGTTTAATCAAAAGACCAATGAATTTCAATTTAGAGAAGGTCCAATATTTACGAATATTCTATTAGCAGATGAAATAAATAGGGCTACTCCAAGGACTCAATCAAGTCTTTTGGAATGCATGGAAGAACGGCAGGTTACAGTAGACGGAAATACATATAAGCTGAATCCTCCTTTTTTTGTAGCAGCAACTCAAAATCCAATAGAAAATTATGGCACATTTCCTTTACCGGAAGCTCAGTTAGATAGGTTTTTAATGAAAATTAAACTTGGTTATCCAAAAAGACAAGACGAATATGCCATAATAGAAGCATTTAATAAAGAAAATCCAATCAATATTTTATCAGCAGTATGCAGCCTGGAAGATCTCTTGCAAATGCAGGCAGATTTTAAAGATG
>JAUQXG010000534.1 GCA_030834765.1 Lutispora sp. | reverse complement strand
TGCCGGGGGAAAATATATAGCACCTGGATTTATTGATATTCATATACATGGTGCTTTTGGTTTTGATGCCATGGATGAGGATATAAACGCATTAAAGGAAATAAGCATGAGACTATTGGAAAATGGTGTTACAGCCTTTTTGCCAACTACTATAACTATGTCAAAGGAACGGATATGGAAAGCCTTATATAATGTCAGGGCAAATATGGCAGAACCAAACATGGGGGCTTGCATACTGGGTGCCCACTTGGAAGGACCTTTTATCAGCCCAAAAAGAAAAGGGGCTCATTTGGAGGGCGAAATAGTCAAACCAGATAGTAGCATCATAAAAGACTATTTAGATATTATTAAGATAATAACCATAGCGCCCGAGATACAGGGGGGCTTGGATTTTATAAAGGAAATAAAGAAACAGGAGAAAACTGTTTTATCGATAGGACATTCAAATGCCACTTATGAAGAGGCTATAAAAGCCATTGATGAAGGTGTCGCAAGCGCTACCCACGTATTCAATGCGATGACAGGACTGCACCATAGAGACCCGGGAATAGTAGGAGCTATTTTAACCACCGATATATTTTGTGAGCTTATCCCAGATCTGATACATGTGCATCCTGCTGTTTTTCGTATTCTTTTAAAGACAAAGGGTACGGATAGGATCATATTGATAACAGATTCTATAAGGGCAGCTTCCATGGGTGATGGAATTTATGATCTTGGAGGGCAGTCTGTAGAAATCAGCTGCGGCTGTGCCAAGCTTAAGGATGGGACTCTGGCAGGAAGCGTAGTTAAGTTAAATGAGGCTGTAAGAAATTTCATGAGAAGCACAGACTGTGGTCTTTGCAATGCAGTAAAAATGGCAAGCTTAAACCCTGCTATGCTTTTGAGAATTGATAAGGAAAGAGGCAGCCTTGAAAAAGGGAAATATGCAGATATCGTAATTTTTGATGAAGATATCAATATCAGTTCGACTATTGTCCAAGGCAGAAGGAAGGCTGAAAGAAATCACGAATAAAATGAAGTATCTGCCGGGTTCATGCTAGAAATTTCTAATCATGCTTTGCATGATTTTGGTTTTATATTAAATAAAACAAGGGAAGCTTGTTTAGCATGGACATATTTATAGGAGGGAAGCCTAAATGAGAATAGTGGTGGCCAGAGATTATCTGGAACTAAGTAAAAAAGCAGCAAATATGCTTGCCAGTCAAATCATATTAAAGCCAAACAGTGTGTTAGGATTAGCTACAGGTGCAACGCCTATAGGAACCTATTCAGAGCTTGTGCGTTTATATAAGGAAGAGACAATAAGCTTTTGTGATATAATAACCTTTAATTTAGATGAATATTATGGCTTGGATGTAGATAATAAGCAAAGCTATTCTTATTTTATGAAGGAGCATCTTTTTCACCATATCAATATAAAAAAAGAAAATATACATATACCAAACGGTAAAGCGCAGGATATTTTCCTTGAATGCAAAAGATATGAAGCTGCCATAAAAGATGCTGGCGGTATAGATATGCAGCTTCTGGGTATAGGAAGAAACGGACATATAGGTTTTAATGAGCCAGATGTTAAATTTGAGGCTATGACACATCTTGTAACTCTTGATGAGGATACCATAGGGGCGAACTCCAGATTTTTTAAGGATAAAGAACAGGTGCCTAGGCAAGCAATCAGTATGGGAATAAAAACAATTATGCACAGCAGAAAGATTTTACTTCTTGCCAACGGCATTGAAAAAGCTGATATGATATATGAAATGATAAATGGGAAAATCACGCCAGAGCTTCCGGCCTCAGTACTTCAACTGCACCCGGATGTAACGGTGATATTGGACGGTAATGCCGCTTCGGCTTTGAAAATATATGAGATACCATAAAAAACGAGAGCAAAATATTATCGCATATAGGCTGGAGGGTTTCATGAATTCCTTCTAATCCTAAGATATAACCTAGACCACATATCATAAATAGGATTTATAATAACAAATGGTGTGTAAGCTTATAATTTTTGATAGGAAGAAAATTATGCATTATATATTTACATGTTGGAGAATTTATGCCAAGCTTGGATTATGGACAGATGATATTATTAATCACATTGTAGGGCGTATTTTAGATCAGTTTGCCATAGAAAATCAACTATTTATAAGATGGGGGGAATAGAGGTGATACCTCAAATTTACGAAAGAATAGAGGATGGAAAGTATACAATAGAAGCACTGGTTCTAATTACTGATGATGGCATCATGCTTTATCTAGGCGGAGGAGAGAAGCCCCATATAGGAGTTGTAGTAATGTCCCAGCCTCGCCCCAGCATGAAGGAGGACAAAACAATCAGCTGTACCACTTCTGTGATAAATAGACTTTCTCATAAGGATGATATCATCATCGCACCCATGGCTGAGGCAATATGTAAAAAAGCAAATGCAGTAGTAGTGGCTTCTGGAGGGGTGCATGTGGATGTGGTAGAGGATTCTGACATAAAAAGGCTGATGCGCAACATGGAGGAAATAACAAAAAATATATTACTAAAATTATAGCATGTATGATAGGAGACTCTGTATACAGTTCTTTACTGATACAGAGTCTCTGCCGTATCATGGAGCTTTACAGATTGCATTAATTTATAAATAGCATTACAATAGAAAAGATATAAATAGGCAGCTTACTAATATTTTGGAGGTAAAAATGAATAGAACGATTAAGATGGCAGCTTTACTATTAACAATGTGCTTGCTGTTTACAACAGCAGGATGCAGTCCCATAAAAGAGACAAAAGCGGAAGATCTTTCTTTAGCTATAGGTCTTATGCCCGCAGTTGATGCAGCGCCTATATTTTTGGCAGAAGAAAAAGGCTATTTTAAAGAACTTGGACTAAATGTCACGTTGGAAATATATACAAATGCACAAAATAGACAAAGTGCCCTTCAATCTCAATCCATTGACGGTGCCATGACAGATTTAATCGCTGTGGCGACCAATGTAAATGGTGGTTTCGATATAAAGGCCACGACTATGACCAATGGAGCGTTTCCAGTTCTCTCTAAGGTTGGCAGCGAAGAGAAAAAGAATATTAAAGTAGGGATGATGGAGGTTAGTGTTTCTAACTTTTTAATAGATGAATGGCTAGCAGACAAATATAATATAGAAAAGGTATTTATCAATGATATACCTGCAAGACTTGCCGCAATAGGTAGTGGACAACTTGATATGGGACTTTTCCCTGAGCCAGTTGCATCAATGGGCGCTTTAAGCGGGCTTGAAAAAGATATATATGAGATGAAAGATGGATATTGTCCTGATGTAATGGTCTTTATAGGTAAAACTTTAAAGGAAAAGCCAAAAGCGGTGGAATTATTTCATCAAGCATATAATAAGGCCATAGAGGACTTAAATAAAAACCCACAGGAAGCAAGAGAGATACTTATAGAAAAAATTCCTAATGTAA
>JAUQXG010000533.1 GCA_030834765.1 Lutispora sp. | reverse complement strand
AAGAAAGGCATCCACAACATCTATTGTCTCAGATTCAGATGCAATCAACTTTGATAGACCCCCTGTAGCGATTACCTTTACATTGTCATCGTTCATCTCTCTTTTCATTCTTCTGACTATGTAGTCTATTTGACCAACATATCCATATATGACTCCTGACTGTATACTGCTTACTGTATTTTTGCATATTACAGTCTTTGGCTTTATAAGCTCAACTCTTGGAAGCTTTGCAGTTCTTTGAAAAAGTGCATCCATAGATATTCTGACACCTGGTGAAATTGCGCCTCCTAGATATTCGCCATTTTCAGACACTACACAAAATGTTGTTGCAGTTCCAAAATCTATTATAATTAAAGGGCCGCCATAAAGTTCATATGCTGCCACTGCATTTACGATTCTATCGGCTCCCACTTCCTTTGGATTATCATATTTTATGTTTATTCCTGTCTTTATTCCTGATCCCACTATTAAAGGATCTTTTTTAAAATATTTTCTTGTCATATGCTCAAGAGTATACATTATTGTAGGAACTACAGAAGAAATTACAACAGCTTCAATGTCTGAAGGCTTGTATCCTTGAAAGCTAAAAAGCTGATTTATAATCATACCATACTCATCAGCTGTTTGCTGCGAGTTGGTGGAAAGTCTCCAATTATCAATGAGCTTCTTATCCTTGTATATTCCCAAAACTATATTTGTGTTTCCTACATCAAAAACAAGTATCATATGTTATCCATCCTTTTAAAAAGGACACGCTTTCGCATGTCCTCAGCTTTAATCTCTGATTTTTTTTATTGCACCTACCACTGCGCCTACAACTACTGAAGCTACGATAGCCTCGGGTATTCCATTTGCAACACCTATTCCAGCTATTACTTTGCCTACTGTGGCTTTATCTGCACCTAATGCCTCAACAAATTGTACGCCATGAATCATATATATCATGCCCAGTACCCCTATTGTATTGGTAAGTGTTGCTACAGCGGCTGATACCAGTGAGCTTTTAGTAGCTTTATAAACATAATATGCGCTAATTCCAATTAAAAGCCTTGGAATTATAGCTACCAGAGGGTCTAAGAATACAAATGAGACTACAGTTGGAGCTATGACTGCTTGTATCATGCTAAATACGCCGAATATTAATCCAAGAGCAAGTCCTACCGCAGGTCCCTCAATAATTGCACCGATAATTACAGGCAAATGCATGATAGTCGCTTTGGTTGGCCCTATGGGAATAAATCCTAGTGGTGTCGTTCCAAGTACTATTGTGATTGCGGCTAGCATTGCAGTAACCACCATTTTTCTAGTGTGCACTGCTGGTTTTACATGATTCATTTTTTAATCCCCTTTCGTTCCAGTTCCTCTCGGATACCGGACTACTTATCATTTTTTGGTTTTGTTTTAGTCCAGCTCTTTATTTGTGATGCAGATGCTGGCAAAATTATTTTATCACTTTCTTTTTTATTTTTCAAATGTTTTATTTTTCATCATTGCATTTACTCTATTTTGACCATAACACATAAATTATATGATTGGTTTAAACATATCCATATATTCCTCTGACTGATACTTCTCCAGATGTGACTTCTATCAAGGTACCGTCTTCTTTTCTCACAATAAGCTGCCCTTCTATATTTAAATCTTCTGCAAATCCTATTGTCTCGCCTTTTCTGTCTACAAGTTTAACTTGTTGCCCTATGGTTGCAGAAGAGCTTTTATATTCTTCAAAAAACTTTTCTATAGTTGCTTCCTTTATAAAATCATGATATAAAATTTCAAACTCATTTAATATGTTAGCTATTAAGACTTTTCGATCAACTTTACTATTCATTTCTGCTTTTAGTGACGTGGCTTTATCCAGAAGTGTTTCATCTAAATCGCCTTCATCTAAGTTGGCATTTACACCGATCCCAATGATCAAATAATGTATTCCATCCATCTCTGCATTCATTTCTGTTAATATGCCGCATATCTTTTTGCCATTTAGCACAATATCATTGGGCCACTTAATTTGAGATTCCACCTTGCAAATGGATCTAATAGCTCTCACAACAGCCAAAGCTGCAATGATTGTCAGTTTTGAAGCATCTTTAGGCGCAATCTGTGGTTTTAACATCATTGTCAGCCATATTCCTTTGCCCTTTGGTGAAACCCAGTTTCTGCCCAGTCTGCCTCTTCCTGACTGCTGCTCATCGGCTATTAACACTGTTCCATCTTCAAAGCTCTTTTCTGCTAGTCTTTTAGCTTCATTATTTGTTGAATCCAGCGTATCAAAATAAATGATATGCTTTCCTATAAGTTTTGTGTTCATATAAGGTTCTATTTCATAAGAGAATAAGGTTTCAGGGCTTTCAACCAATCTATATCCAAGCTTAGTCTGGGATTCTATCACATAACCTTCTGCTTTAAGCTGATTAATCCACTTCCACACGGCAGTCCTTGATACCCCAAGCAATTCGCTTAATTGCTCTCCAGATATATATCTATTGACATTTTGTTTGAGTGCTCTTATGATATCTTTTTTCATTATATCCCCTTCTGCATCTGCTGCATATCACGCAGTTACTGCATAAAATTAAATTGATAAAAGCGAAGCAATGAGGGCATCGTTCTCTACAATTCTCATTATATATTTAAATAATCTGCTATGTTTGCTTTTGAGGTTATGATGCCTTCTATTAGACTCTCTTTGCATGTCATAATGATAGTAATTCCAGGTCCATGTCCCATCTTAATACAATCGCTGTGAATCACAACTCCTATAGATATAGCTCCTTTTAAATAACCTCTTCCATAAGTATTGTCACAGTCTTGAAGTAAAACGATATCTCCAAATCTAAGCTTATCCAATCCATGGGCTTTGATTTCTTCCTTATCCTGTGTCATGATATCATAATCGCCCTTATACGCAGTAGGAGAACCTATTCCAGAGCCCATAAGGTAAGCTGGCACTTTTGCTGCTACAGGTATTTGAAGTTTTCCATCAGCTTCTACTATGCCCAGTTTTTCAAAAAGCGCTGGATCTATGCTCATAACTTTTACTGTTGGATAGTTTTCAATGGAAAGACCTTGCCCAAAGGCTTTTATAAGTATTTTATCATCTATTGCCATAGACTCCATATCTTTATTGCTAAAATATATAATCACATGTTCTACTCCTCCATGAGTACCTGTAACATAACCTTTTGCTCCTTTGGCATCCCCTGTTATGACTTTTGCCTCATTTCCTATACAAGCAAATAGGTTCAATGCAGCATTTTCTGCTTCATTGTCATTCTTGATTGTTACTCCAGGTTCTACATGGTCCCACTGCAGCCCAAAAGCCCTATCTCCAACTTTAACATTATATGTGATTCCTCCCGTAGCAGGAAGCACCATAGCTTCTCCATCTGTATTTAATCTATATACATTATTGGCGTTAGACCTTGGATGTTGTATTTTCCCTTGTACTGATTGCATAATCAGTTTATCTTTGTTGATTTTTATCATTCAATTCACCTCATTTATATTGATTCTATTAGATATTCTATTTGCACTTAGTATTTCCTTCTTGGTTTTATACTATTATTTATTCAAAAAAGAGTAAAGGCAATAGTTTTTATAACTTAACTATTGCCTTTTATAGAACATTATTTTATAAAAGAATTTTTATTTCGGTCACTACAGATTACACATTGATAGAAGGACACCAGCTGCAACTGCAGATCCAATAACTCCTGCAACATTAGGTCCCATAGCATGCATTAAAAGGAAGTTTGAAGGATTGGCTTCTTGCCCTACTTTTTGAGATACTCTAGCTGCCATGGGCACTGCAGATACACCTGCAGAACCGATGAGTGGGTTTACTTTTCCGCCGGTCATTTTGCACATCAATTTTCCAAATAAAACCCCTGCTGCTGTACCAATAGAGAAGGCTGCAAGGCCAAGAGCAACTATAGCCAAAGTTCTTGGAGATAAAAACAATTCTCCATTCGCAGTAGCACCTACGGTTACTCCAAGAAAAATAACAACAATATTCATCAATTCACCTTCTGAGGTCTTCATCAATCTATGCAAAGTGCTTTGCATGGATGCTGCTTCTCTCAGCAAATTACCAAACATAAGCATACCAATTAAGGCTGCTGCTGCTGGAAGGACCAATGATACTACTAAAGTAACCAGTATTGGGAAAATTATTCTCTCCAACTTGGATACCGGTCTTAGCTGTTCCATCACAATTTCTCTTTCAGCTTTTGTTGTCAAAGCTTTCATAATAGGAGGCTGAATCAAAGGTACCAAAGCCATATAAGAGTATGCTGCTACTGCTATTGGCCCTAATAGATGAGGTGCCAGCTTTGCAGTAAGATATATTGCTGTTGGTCCATCTGCTCCACCTATGATACCTATAGAAGCCGCTTCAGGTATAGAAAAACCAAGTCCAGGTACAAAATTTAAAGCTAGGGCTCCCAAGAAGGTTGTGAATATTCCAAACTGCGCTGCTGCCCCCAAAAGTATACTTCTTGGATTCGCGATAAGCGGTCCAAAGTCTGTCATAGCTCCAACACCCAAAAATATGAGGGGAGGATATATGCCTAGCTTAACACCTCTATATAGCCAATACAACAAGCCACCGGCATCAGTCATCTTATGCACATGCTCTCCTGTTGCTGGGTCTATCATAATCTTATATATGGGTTCTGCGTTTAGCCCTGCCAAAGGTAAATTGGCAAGAAGCATACCAAAGGCTATAGGCAGCAATAGCAGCGGCTCAAAACCTCTTACAAGTGCAAGATATATGAGAACTAATGATACTACAAGCATTACTCCTTCTTGCCATGTCATAGCAGAGAAGCCCATGGTTAAAAGAAAATCAACTATTGACTTAGTTAATGACATTCAAAATTCCCCCATTCAAAGTTTTGTTGAGCTTATTCAAGCACAATCAAAACCTGTCCTGTATTTACTGCATCTCCAGAATTAACAGCTATTGAAGATACCTTTCCATCTCCTGCTGCCATGATCTCGTTTTCCATTTTCATGGCCTCAAGTATACATAGTACTTGTCCTTTTTTCACTGACTCTCCAACTTTGACATTCACAGTTAATATTGTTCCAGGCATTGGAGCCACCACTGTTGCTGCTCCAGCTGGTACTGCTGCAGGTGTTGCAGGAGCTGCTGATGCCTTTGGTGCAGGAGCAGCGGCTTTTGGTGCTGCCACTGGTGCTGCTTTTGGTGCTGCAGGCATAGCTACTGTGGCTCCATCCCTTATTTCCTCTACTTCAACTTCATAGCTATTTCCATTTACATTTATTAAAAATTTTCTCATTTTTTATTCCTCCCTATAATCTGTTCAACATCTGTTCTTGTCTTGCAACTTTAGCCCATGCAGGGGTATTACCTTCCACTCTGCGAATGGATTTTACTACTAATTTATTATTGCTCCCCATATAAGAAGCTAAGGCTGCGCTAATAGCTGCAATTAATTCTCCTTCATCTTCCATAGACACGTCAGCAATTGTTGCAGACTCTTTACTATTTTCCAATTCAACAACTTCAGATTTCTTTTCTACATTTCCTTTTTTGGATACTAATTTTAATCCGTCAAGCATATAAGAAAGGCCAATAAGGACTAAAAATACAATTCCCATTCCAACTAAAGTAACGATTAATCCATATTTAAGCATTTCTGGTGCAGTTGTCATTTACCTTCTCCCCTTTCTTATACAGGCAGATTCCCATGTTTTTTTGATGGTCTTGTTTCTCGTTTGCTCGAGAGCATTTCAAATGCATTGATAAGGATTGGCCTTGTCGCGGATGGTTCTATTACATCATCAACAAATCCTCTGCTTGCTGCAATATATGGTGTCGCAAATTTATCTTTATACTCTTGGATTTTCTCATTTCTAGCTTGAGCTGGATTATCTGCATTCTCTATTTCTTTTTTAAATATGATATTTGCTGCTCCCTCTGGTCCCATTACAGCTATTTCTGCTTGAGGCCATGCAAACACCATATCTGCCCCTAAGTCTTTGCTGCACATTGCAAGATACGCTCCGCCGTATGCTTTTCTTACAACAAGAGTAACCTTTGGCACAGTTGATTCTGAATAAGCATAAAGCATCTTAGCTCCATGTCTTATGATTCCGCCAAATTCTTGATTTGTACCAGGTAAAAATCCTGGGACATCAACTAAGTTTAATATTGGTATATTGAAAGCATCACAAGTTCTAATAAATCTTCCAGCCTTATCTGATGCATTGATATCAAGACAGCCTGCCAGTACCTTTGGCTGGTTTGCTATGATACCTATACTTGAGCCATTTAGCCTTGCAAAACCTGTAATAATATTTCTTGCATAATATGGCTGTACATCCATGAAATCTCCATCATCCACTATTGTTTTTATGATTTCATACATATCATAAGGCTTATTTGGTGAATCTGGTATAATCGTATTCAATACATCCTCTACTCTATTTAAATCATCATTTGTTGATACGATTGGTGCATTCTCCATATTATTAGATGGTAGGAAGCTAAGTAGTCTTCTAATCTCCTCTATGCACTCTTTTTCATTATTGCTCATAAAATGAGCCACACCACTTATGCTATTATGTGTCATAGCTCCCCCTAACTCTTCTGCTGACACCTCTTCGCCTGTAACTGTTTTTATAACCTGAGGTCCTGTTATGAACATCTGGCTCGTTTTATCCACCATAAATATAAAATCTGTAAGGGCTGGAGAATATACTGCTCCGCCTGCACATGGTCCCATGATAACAGAAATCTGAGGTATTACCCCCGAAGCGATTGTGTTTCTATAAAATATCTTTCCATAACCTGATAGGGCATCTACCCCTTCTTGTATTCTCGCTCCGCCTGAATCGTTCATCCCAACCACCGGAGCTCCCATTTTCATTGCTAAGTCTAGTACTTTGCATATTTTTTGAGCATGCATTTCTCCTAAAGAACCGCCTACTACAGTGAAATCTTGTGCATATACATATACAAGTCTGCCTTCCACTGTACCAAAGCCTGTAACGACTCCTTCTCCTGGTGCATCAGTAGTTTCCATACCAAACTCTGTACATCGATGCTTTACAAATGCATCGATCTCATTGAAGCTTGATTCATCTAATAAAAGGTTGATTCTTTCTCTTGCGGTAAGTTTACCTGATTCATGCTGTTTCGCAATTCTCTTTTCTCCTCCGCCTTGTGATATCTTATCTCTCAGTTTATGTAATTCATTCATCTTATCAACAGCCATTGATAGACCTCCCTTTTCTATTTTCTTTCACTAAGCTCTATTAAAACTCCATTTGTACTTTTCGGATGTAAAAAAGCAATTCTAGCTCCTCCGGCTCCGTATCTTGGCTTTTCATCAATCAATCTCATACCTTTTGTCTTCATATCTTCTAAAGCTTTTTCAATATTATCCACTTTAAAAGCAATATGTTGAACACCTTGTCCTTTTGCTTCTATGAACTTAGCGATTGGACTATCAGGAGAAGTAGCTTCTAATAACTCTATCTCTGTGTCGCCTATTGGCAAGAAAGCTACTTTCACTTTTTGCTCTTCTACTACTTCTACACCATGTAGTTCTAATCCAAGTACCTCTTGGTATACTTTTAAAGTTTCTTCTAAATTATTCACTGCAATTCCTATATGGTCTACCTTGCTAATCACTATTGCCGACCTCCTTTTTTCTTAAAATTTCATACATTTCATTTGCTGCTGTATATGGGTCAATTTCCTTTGTTAAAACTCGTTCTACAGTTGCTTCGATTACTCTTGTTTTTTCACTCAATTCCTTTAAAGAATGGATAATATTATCTCTAAAGATCTCTACGATCTCAGTTGTAATACTCATTCGTTTTCTGCTTAAATATTCTCCGCTTGTATTCATAAATTCAATATGGTTTTCTATCTGTTCTAAAAGTTTATCTATACCATTATTTTCGCTGGCGATTACTTTTACTACAGATGGCCTGTATTTTCCCTGCTTATTTAAATCCAACATCATATTTATTTCTGTTGCAGTGCGCTCTGCTCCATCTCTATCTGATTTATTTACTGCAAATACATCACCTATTTCCATTATTCCAGCCTTTATAGCTTGTATATCATCGCCTAATCCCGGAACCATTACCATAACTACTGTATCCGCCAGCTTTATGATATCAACCTCAGATTGACCTACTCCTACTGTTTCTATGAATATGTAATCCAATCCATATATGTCAAGTATCTTCACTGCGCCATTGGCAGCCTTGGATAATCCGCCAAGGGCTCCCCTTGTTCCCATGCTTCTTATAAAGACACCTTCATCAGTACTTAAATCATTCATTCTTATCCTATCACCCAGTATTGCACCGCCACTAAAAGGACTTGTAGGATCTACGGCAACGATTCCAACCTTTTTGCCCTTTTGCCTGAGCAGCTTTGTAAGCTTATCTGTTACTGTGCTTTTTCCTGCCCCAGGAGGGCCTGTTATACCTATAATCTTTGCATTCCCTGTCTTTACATAATTTTCTTTAATAATATTAAATGCTTCGGGGTCATTGTTTTCCATCATGGTTATAAGTCTTGCTACTGCACGCTTATTACCACTTTGCAAGCCTGCTCTTATATCCATTTATCCACCGATTACTTACGACTTATGTTTTCTTTTATAAAATCGATGGTTATTCCCGTAGGCGTGCCAGGCGTAAATATTGCAGCAACTCCAGCTTCAATAAGTCCTGGTATATCATCCTCTGGTATAACCCCACCGCCTATGACAAGTATGTCCCCAGCATCCTTTTCCCTTAAAAGTTTTACAATTTTCGGAAACAAATGATTATGCGCTCCTGATAATATACTTATTGCAACGCAATCAACATCTTCTTGAATAGCTGATTCTGTGATCTGTTCAGGAGTCTGCCTAAGTCCTGTATAAATAACTTCCATTCCAGCATCTCGTAGGGCTCTTGCAACTACTTTTGCGCCTCTATCATGTCCATCAAGCCCTGGTTTTGCAACTAAAACCCTTATTGGTCTTTCCATATATTAACTCCTTTCTGCAGCTATGCTGCGTAAAATTAGCTTAAATCTTACTTCTTAAAGTATTACTGATTGTTGATATTCGCCAAATATCTCTCTTAGCTCTCCACAAATTTCACCTAAAGTTGCATATTCTCTGACAGCATCAAGAATAAAAGGCATTAAATTATCCTCTCCCTTGGCTGCCTTTTTTAAGGCTTCAAGCTTAGCTTTTACTGCTTCATTATTTCTTTCTGCTTTTAAATGGTCAAGCTTTTGCTTCTGCATTTCTCCGACTCTTGGATCAACACGCAGAAGTCCCTTTGGTGAACCCTCTTTAATTTGGAATTTATTCATTCCAACAATGACTCTTTCTTGGGATTCAATCTCTTTTTGATATCTATATGCACTATCTTGTATTTCTTGTTGTATAAATCCTCTCTCAATGGCTCTTGGCGCTCCGCCCATATCATCAATCTTCCTTATGTAATCCA
>JAUQXG010000532.1 GCA_030834765.1 Lutispora sp. | reverse complement strand
CAATAGACGAGAGCAATAAATTATGATACACTATCTTTGGTTTGAAGGCTGTCACAACAGCCTTTTTTAAAACATATATGATGTATACAATGTACAATAATATATATTTAGTGAGGTATATAATGAGAAAATTCGATACAGTTATTTCAAAGATGAAATATGATATTTATAAAAGTGTTGCCCAGTATGCATATGAAGGAACTTTAGATGAGCGTAAAGATGATATACCTTATCAAATAATACCTGGAACAAAGTCAAGCTTTAGGTGCTGTGTATATAGAGAAAGAGCAATCACTTTTCAAAGGGTTAGATTAGCTATGGGGAAGACACCAAATGACAGCGAAAACTCTATCCTGCATAAAGAAGATGACAATATCGTTTATGTAATAAATGCAGCTTGTGAGCAATGCTCCATAAACAGATTTACAGTTACAGAAAATTGTCAAGGATGCCTTGCAAAAAAGTGCAGAGAATCATGTGCATTTAAAGCTATAAGCTTTGTAAATAGAAAGGCGCATATAGATCAAGATCTGTGCAAGGAATGTGGAAGATGTTATTCATCATGCCCATACAATGCAATAGCTGATCAAATGAGACCATGCAAAAGAGCCTGCCCTGTTGATGCAATACACATTGATGAGGAGAGGAAAGCAGTAATAGATTATAATAAATGTATAAAATGCGGAAAGTGCGCAACAGATTGCCCGTTTAGTGCAATATCAGATAAACAGTATATTGTTCCAGTAATTGAAGCCATTAAGTCAGAAAAACCTGTCTATGCAGCCATTGCACCTTCTATAGAGGGTCAGTTTGGTGATAAGGTTACATTAGGAATGATTAAAAGCGGAATTAAGAAATTAGGCTTTGAAGATGTATATGAGGTAGCACTGGGAGCAGATATGGTTGCGGCTCATGAAGCAGAAGAATTTAAAGATAATATTGAACAAAAAGGTGTAATGACTAGCTCTTGTTGTCCATCTTTTGTAAATTTGATTAAAAAACATTATCCTCAGATGGAAGACAAAATATCTACAACAGTTTCACCAATGACTGCAATTGCAAGATATATAAAACAAAAAAAAGGTGATTGTAAAGTAGTATTTATTGGTCCTTGTATGGCAAAAAAGGCAGAAGCCTATGACTTTGATGATGGTGCTGACTATGTTTTAACTTATGAAGAATTGGAAGCAATGCTTGGTGCCAAGGAGATTGATCTACCTAAATGTGAGAGTGAAGCGGATGAACAAGCTACATCAGCCGGAAAACTTTTTGCAAGAAGCGGTGGAGTCACAGATGCTGTGAATAAAGCCATGTACGAGATGAATTATAATGCAAAGCTCATACCTTCAAAATGTAATGGAGTAGAAGAGTGTAAAAAGGCGATAACCCTTGCAAAGTCTGGTAAGCTAGATGCTAATTTCATTGAAGGAATGGTATGTGCCAATGGCTGCATAGGAGGACCATCGGCTATTGTGAATGCAAATAAAGTGAAAAGAGTCATTGAAAAGTCTGGAAGTGAATCGGGAAATAAATGTATATATCATAATCTTTGCGTAAATGAAGCAAAAGACATAGATTTAAATAGATAAATAAAGAGCAGACAGCTTGTCTGCTCTTTTCATATATCTA
>JAUQXG010000531.1 GCA_030834765.1 Lutispora sp. | reverse complement strand
TTCAACAAAGCTTCTTTTTATGCTTCCTAAAGAACCTTTTTTATAGCTGCTTTTATAATTCCATCATTCTCCTCTAGATTCACTAGCTCATTTCCTGTTTTTTTACACCATGCAGCAATATCCTTTTTAAAACCACAATCCGTTACTTCAATAGTTATGATATCTCCAGCATCTGATGCCTTTACTGTCTTAAAAAGTTCTACTATTGGACCTGGACATTGAAGACCTCTTGCATGAACAAATCTTTCTGCCAATTTTATTCCTCCTCTATTTCATTTCATATGGATAAGCGGTTGCCCCACCTTCTAATATTTTTACATCTTTATATCCTAATTCTTTTAACTTTTTATATGCGGTATACGCCCTTCTTCCTACTTTGCATACCAGTATTACTGTTTCTCCATCTTTGTTGATTTCTGAGCATCTATCTTCTAATTCATTGATTGGTATATTTACTGATTCTGGTATAGCTGATATAAAAAATTCTACTTCTTCTCTTACATCTACAACATTCACTTCTTTGCTTTCAATCTTTTTTGGCAGCTTTGAGGGATTTATCCCTTCTACCTTTTGATTCAGCTTATTCAAAAGTACATTTGCCGCTACCAAGGTGGAACTAATAGCTGTAGAAAATGGTGGCGCATATGCTAAATCAACCTTAGAGAGTGCCTCTAAATCTGCTCCAAAGCTTATCGCTACAGCTATAGTGTCTATAGGCTTATCAACGACTCCTTCTCCTACTATTTGAGCTCCTAGCACTTTATGGGTTTTCTTATCAGCAATTAATTTTGTAGTTATGGTTTTATGTCCAGGATAATAATGAGCCCTATCTTCCATAGGGACTAATACTGTTTCAACCTCAAATCCTTCTTTTATTGCATCTCTTTCAGATAGTCCAGTCTTGGCAGCGGATACATCAAAAAGCTTTACTACTGTGGTACCCAAAACACCCTCTAGACTATCTTTCAAGTCTGATACACAATTTTGACCTGCAATTCTTCCTGTTTTATTTGATGTTGAGCCCATTGGATACCATGCAGCTTTTCCTGTAACTAGATTTACATTTTCAATACAATCTCCTGCTCCATAAATATCTTTTATATTTGTTTCCATAAACTTATTTACTTTTATTGCACCGGTGATACCTAGCTCTATTCCTGCAGCCTTTGCAAGAGATACATTAGGTCTCACCCCTATTGAAAGAATAACCATATCCGCTTTAAAATTGCCAGCAGAAGTTATAACTTGTTTTACACCTTCCGAGTCGCCCTCAAAACCTGTTACTTTCTCTCCAGTTATGATATTGACACCCTTTTCCTTCATATGATTTTGAGCCATCAATGCAATTTCTTCATCAAATGGAGGAAGTATATGAGGCGCAAGCTCAAATAGAGTAACATCTACATCTCTATGTTTTAAATTTTCTGCAACTTCTAGTCCTATGAAGCCACCGCCTACTATCACAGCTTTTTTTACTTTTCCCGTGTCCACCATTTCTCTTATGGCAAATGCATCTGTCACACTTCTAAGTGTAAATATATTTTTGAGATCTACATTTTCTAATGGCGGCACAAAGGGTGTTGCTCCCGTTGCAATGATAAGTTTATCATATTCATATTCTGAGTCTTCATTTGTCTCCAGATTTTTAACCATCACCTTTTTTTCTGAAGGCATTATATTTGTGACTTCATGCTTTATAAATATTTCTATATCTTGTTCTTTCTTGAAGACTTCAGGAGTTCTAACTAAAAGTTCTTTTTTTTCTTTTATTATCCCCCCAATATAGTAAGGAAGACCACAACCTGCATAAGATATATTTTCCTCTTTAGAAAATACCTTAACATCGAGATCTGTCTTTTCTCTTTTGGCTTTTGATGCAGCTTTCGTTCCTGCTGCAACAGCTCCAATTACAATTAATTTTTCTCTTCCCATTTGTTTTCCTCCTTATAAAATAATGTTCTAATTAATTTAATTGCTTCCTCATTTATAACACTATAAGTTATTTCAAGTCCTTTTCTGCTCCCTTTTATAATTCCTTTTGCCCTCAGTATAGAAAGATGCTGAGATACTGTAGATTGGGGAAGCTGCAAGCATTCTTGGATATTCGTTACATTGCATTCCTTATTTATTAAATTGCTCACAATACATAGTCTTACGGGATGTGCGAGAACCTTTAACAGTTCTGATTTATCCTCATATTTTGATAAATCTTGCATAAAAATCACTCCATTTAAATCTATTAATTTATATATTATGATATTACGATATATTTGTCAATAAAACATCCATAATTTATTTTTATAAATAGAAAGGCCTATCTTTCCTAAAAAAGATAGGCCTTTCCAAACATTCTTTTACTTACCTATTTCAAAGCTTCCACAGTCAGTACATTCTACAGTTTTAGCATCATGGTGCTTCACTACCATGATTTTATCCAATGTACAGTAATCTTGATCTCTCCCATGATACTTACACTCGTTTACATTACATCCAATGTGCATATTAGGTGTGCTCATTTTGTTCTTATCCATTTATTCTACCTCCTAGATTATAAATTTTTTCTGCATTCAGAACACAAATTATTAACTTGTTTTTGCATTCTATATACTATTATTTTTATAAACAGGAACTAATATTCTGGAATATTTATACTATTTTTTAGATAACTGAATTTTAAATTTATGAAATCTTCTTATTAAATAATTTTGAAGATATATCAATCAAAATCAAATACACTGCATCATATGAAATTTACAACATATATTTTAAAAGGATAAGGAAGTATAAGGAGGAATTATTATGCTCAACCCTACAGAAGAATTATCCTTTTGGTCAGGTATTATGGAAGATCACGCTGAGTTTTTCTTATTGACTCTCTCCTACCGTGAGGGTGAATTAATAAAAAAAGCTGAACATTACAAAACACAATTTGCTCAATACGAGATGGAATCTAAAGATATATCTACAAAATCTAACAGCAATTTTTCTCCCAATTTTATAACCAATGTAATGGCTACACTATTGGATTTTATAAATTTCAAAAGGCAGCTTCTAAGAAAATTACTTCAATGCCAAATAGAAATCAATCTTCCACCGACCTTTGTAAATCATCAAATAAATGAAGCTATGGAATTTTATAGGTCTCTTTGCATGATTCTGTCTAATGAAAAGGTAAACCCTGTATCAGAAAACATATTGCTGCATAAAATATGGCTTCCAGATGCAGCTGGTCATGCTGCATCCATATCTGGAGGACTTGATCCTACTGAATATCTGCTCAAAAAGGAAGCAGATGAATTTAAAAATACATTTGAGCATCTATTTATCAAAGCCACTGAGTTAGGCATGGAGCTTGATAGAGCAGAGCTTTCTGATGGATCACTCAAATATCTGAATGAAGAAGTAGATGATAAAATAACCGAATTTATTTGTTATCTGGATAAAATAAAAGATTTAAGGAATAATTGTAGCGCTTTAAGCTTTCTAAAACCTCTATTCCCAGATCATATGGCAAGAGAAGAAATATATTATCTCTCAAATATAAAAATGCTTATCCTATAATTTTTATTATACTGCTGTTTAAAAGACCTACTATGGTAGAAAAATTACCATGGCAGGTCTTTTATAGTTTACAAGTCAAAAAGAGACTTCAAATCTTCTCCAGTCATTTTGGTCAAGGGGTTTTCCCCTGGCTGTATTACTGACTCTATCATTTCTTTTTTCTTTTTTTGAAGCTCATATACCTTTTCTTCTATGGTTCCTCTTGTAATCAGCTTTATTACTTGAACCGTATTTTCTTGACCAATCCGGTATGCTCTATCAGAAGCTTGATCTTCTACGGCAGGATTCCACCAAGGGTCAAAATGAATAACGGTATCCGCTCCAGTGAGATTTAATCCTGTACCTCCTGCTTTTAAAGATATTAAAAAAACCTTAGCCTTCCCCTCATTAAAGGACTTAACTAGCTCACCTCTATGTTCCATTTTGGTCGAACCATCTAGATAATGATATTCTATATTTTCTTTTTCTAAATATGCGCTGATTATTTCTAGCATACTTGTAAACTGAGAAAACAAAAGTATTCTATGTCCACCATCCAAGGCCTCTTCCATTATTTCTTGCAAAAGAAGCATTTTCCCACTATCTCCTTTATAATCTTCTATAAATAAAGATGGATGACAACAAATTTGACGAAGTCTTGTTAAAATCGATAATATCTTTATTTGACTTCTTTCAAATCCTTTTTCTTCTATTTCTTTTTGGACTTCTCCTTTTGCTTGCTGCAAATATGCTAAATATATCTTTTTCTGATCATCCGTCAACTCCGCTGTCATACTGCTTTCAATTTTTTCTGGAAGCTCTTTTAATACATCCTTTTTCATCCTTCTTAAAATAAAGGCACTGATATGTTTACTAAGATCTTTCAACGCTTTCTCGTCTTTATTTTTTATGATAGGTGTCTCGTACCTTTTAACAAATTTACTGTGACTTAGTAAATATCCAGGCATGATAAAGTCAAATATGGACCAAAGCTCCGTCAAAGAATTTTCAATAGGTGTTCCTGTAAGGGCAAAATATCCTTTCGCTTTTATTTGCTTAACAGATTTCGCATTTATCGAGTCTGGGTTTTTTATATATTGAGCCTCATCCAAAAAGCAATAGGAAAACTCCATATCTTTATACAGATCAATATCTCGTCTAATAAGGGGATATGACGTGATAACTATATCAGCATCAATAACTTCTGTGAGAAGCTCTTGCCTATCCTTTTGTGCCCCTGCAATAATAAGAACCTTTAGCTGTGGAGCAAACTTTTCTACCTCCGCTTGCCAATTGTATACTAAAGAAGTGGGCGAGACAACCAATACAGGTGTCTTTCTATTTTCTCTTTCTGATAACACGAATGATATCGCTTGTAGGGTCTTGCCAAGACCCATATCATCTGCTAAAATTCCTCCCATCCCATATGCTGATAAAGTTTTTAACCATTTGAAACCTAATTTTTGATAATCTCTCATGATTCCTTCCAACTCATTAGGAATTTCAAATTCCATGTCCTTAGGCTCTCTTATATTTTGTACCATTTGCTTAAAAGCAATATTCTTATCAATATGGGTTAAATTCGATTCTCTAAGCTTATTATCTAAATATAAAGCTCTATATTTAGGAAGTTCTATGATCTTATTCTTTAAATCTTTATCTTTAATATCTAAACTTTCAATCATATCTGCCATTTCTATAAATTCTGAAGTATCAAGAGGCATAAAGGATCCATCTTTTAAACGATAGTACTTCCTTTTTTCTTTTATAGAGGAAAAAATACTCCTTAATTCCTCATTATCTACATCTTGAAGATCAAAGGAAATTTCCAACAAATCTGTTTTATCATTCAGCCTTACTTTTCCTCTGATATGCCGTGTATCTCTCAACGTCATTCTCTTAAATGAATCTGAATAATATACTTCAGCTACCTCTTGAAATTGAGGCAGCATCTCAAATAGAAACTTGAAAACATCTTCTTCATCATCTAGATATACTCTATCTTTTAACATTTTGAATTCAGATTTTTCAATTAACCCAATAACTTTTTTTTCTTTTTCCATATCTCTTATCAATATTCTTTTTCCGTGATTCTCATCTCTTTTGGATTCAAATGGATTTATTATTTCTTCTCCATAGCAAAATTCTAATCTAGCGGAAATCTCATCTCCCGATTTATCAAAATAGGCTCTTGCATAAAGTTCCTCCTTATAAAAGGTGTCCTCTAGCTGCTTATCTACCAAAAGTTCGCCTACCCCTTCAAAATATGGCAGCACCTCAGATACAAAACGTTCTTTATCATTACCAGAAAACACGATTTCCTTTTCTTTGTTTAGGACATATACATGATAAAAAGGTGTAAAATATTTAAGCTGTTTTTCCGAAGGATTGTATATTTTATCTTTATAAAAGAAATAGGTCCCTCCTTCTGTGATGGGAATAGGCATACCTGCTTCTCTATCAAAATCTAGTATAAGCTCTTCTTTCTTTTGACTTAGCTTAAAAGATATTGGTAAATCTTCATCTGCTATTTGAATATTTAATATATCCCTATTGAATATTCGTCCATTAAATTCTCTATTTTTCAAAATTCCTAAAAGTCTTTTTAATGAAGCATCTGAAAGAAATACTTTATTACCCTTGAATATACTGGATTGATTATAGGAAAAAGGGCTCATCTTCACTGCTGTATTTTCATTTTCATAAAGTTCTATTAATAGATCTATTATTTGTTTATCCACCTCTGTAAAACGATGTATTTTAGGATTAAAACTAAAATTCTTCCCAAACTCTTTGACTTTGTGCTCTACAAGATTTTGAAGAAAATCTTTTATACTTCTCACTACATAAAGCCTGTCCTCTCCAATTCTAAGTTCCAAGGAAGAATTAGAAGCCCCGAAACCAGATTCAAATACGTAAATCACTTCAAGCTTTAATACTCTATTGCTGCTATCACTTTGTATAGAATCAAAATAGTTAAAAACAAAATTGCTCATTTTATGAGCGATGGCTTTGTTATTATTGGCAACTTCTTCTTTGCCCTTCACACCTACACCTTGTTGAGCTGCTTTCAATACAGCGATAATGTGTTTACAGGCACCATCATACTCTAAGTAGGCTGGGCAAGTACAGCTATAATTAGCTACAGTGCCATCTTCAAAAAAATCAATATCTACATCATATCTCTGGCTACCCATTACTTGGGCTTTCATTACCATTTCATCTGTATCAATTCCAACAATCCGAACTCTATTATTGTTGTAATAATCGGTTCCTCTGCTATAAGTTATCGTATTTGCTGCTTCCTGATGTATTTCTCTATCACTGATTGAAATTTTAAACATATTAACCTCACAATTATGTAGATTATAATAATGCATTATGGTAATATGCATCATCATAACTTTCATTGTTTTAATTTGGACCACATTTCATTATTCACGTATTTTCATTTTAATATAAATGAAAATAGAAATAAATTCTTGCATTCTAATTATATCTAATATTAAATTTATATCAACTTGCAATAGTTTATTTAGATATGTTCATAAATCTTTAATCATTTTTCCTATTCTCATATAAATACTAATTTGATATTGTTATCATCAAATACAGCAATAATGGCTTACTCCATGATGTTTATAAAATTTACTATAGCAACTCTTACTCAGTGACAATTCAATTCAAAGTACATAATATAGTTATGGGGGTGGCTTTATGTCTAAACTAGAGAGTATTACTCCAGAACAAATTGTTATGTTGTCCGCAGCTGTAGCTCTGGCGATCACCGAGGATATGAGTAATGATGATATGAATACCTTAGGCAATTTTATTGCCTCTGTGGGAGCAAATATACTTACAAGAGCAGCCCAAGCTCAAAATATACAAAACAGACAAGATATAAGGCAACAAATCCAAGATCATCAAGCCGAAATTGAAAAATTAAATAAGCAGCTATGTTAAAACACTATTTTTTATAAGAAAATAGTGTCCTAATGCTTCCTCGGTAATTATTTTAAGACTATCTAAATGATCTTTCGTTAATCACTTCCAAATTCTTTCTATAAATTGGATAATCTTTAATTCTATTCCAATGATAGCACTTATCTCGTCTTATTTTCTTTGCATTTCAGATATAAACTCTTCTCTATTATATTATACATTTTTAAAATCTTGGGCATATATATGTAGCTTATTGAATGCCTTCCCATTCATTCTTTTTATCAAGGATTCAATATCTTAATTTAATTATCAATAACAAAACAGCAGGATTAACTATACCCTGCTGTTTTGCACTCTATTTATTAAGCTTCCATCTTTTATATTTTTTTAGGATATTAGATGATTCATATATCTAACTGTTGCTGTATAAAGGTAATAAAGTTGGAAACAGAATTATCTCTAAAGTATTAATAGTTCATAGCTTCAAAACAAAGTTCAATAATAAAGCAAGAAACTAAAAAGATTAAAACTTATAGAAATGGATTAGGCTAAATAATAAAGTTAGAAACTCAAATGCAATTTTTACACTGAGAAATCAAAATAGTGAAAATCCTCACTTTAAATAATTGGACTTAAGTCAATATAGTAGACACAAAATTATGCAGATTTGTTTAACCTGTCCTCAAACTGTTGAGGGGTCAGGTATCCTATGCTGCTGTGGATTCTCTTTCTGTTATACCATGCCTCTATATATTCAAATATACCAAGCCTCGCAGCATCATAATCATAATATGTAACCAAATTTACTTCTTTCTTTTTAAGAGAAGCATGAAAGGACTCTATGCAAGCATTATCATAGAGATTGCCTTTACGGCTGAACTTTTAGCTTTCTATTCTTATGTCCTAGTGGTTTGACAGGTATATACCAAATATTTTTCATAAAACCTATCCTTCATCGTCTATGTTAAATGAGAAATCTCATGTGTTTTAATCTATCAAAAATAAAAGACGTGAAGGTCAATACTCTCACGTCTAAGTAGTTATATTTTATCATTTTTATGTTATATTTTAGCTTTCTTTTTTTGCAACAAGACATAACCTCACAATGCCTTAAGGAGACAAAAAAGATGCCGCATCAATCTGGTATCCCCTTGGCGGCAAGGTATAGCTTGTACAAAAATGGCCCTGCATTAACAAGGCCATTTACATTACCACTGCTCGAAAATCTCTTTCATAACATAACAAATCTTTAGTTTCAAATTCTCAATAGATGATATTGAGAAAGCAAAGTACGGTGCATCGTCAACCTTAGGATCGGTTTCTATCTGTATCAATCCCAGCTTATACTTTTCATGCGTTCCGTCAATAGTTTTATCAAACAAAACACCATTATTAAAGCAACCAATGTGTATGTAAGCATCAATAATGTTAATGTGGGACCTTAATACTTTGTCCTTTATCTTCTTATTAGTTGTTTTGATTTCTTTATCGGTTAATGTCTTTTTACATTCAACTGCAATTATTTTATAATTATTGTTATACTCAACACCTAAAATTAGGTCAATTTCTCGGACATCATCCTCGTTGCCATTTTGAAAGAAATTAAATTTTCTGCCAGAATAACTACTAAGAATTTTCAACTCTGGAATATTAATGTTGTCAATTACCTTGCCACAAAAATCTTCAAACCATCGTAATTGGTAATATTGCATGAGATGGGGCTTTATGGTGTATACAATCTTATTTATTGATTCATCATTCAAAAGCTCATCATGCAAACACAATATAGTCCTAGAAACTTCTTTAACACTAATATCAGTTTTCCAAAATGGTGAAAAGTACTTAGCAAACTGGTTAACAGCTCTGACTGTAGTTGCATGCCCATTTATTGTAATGGGTCTATCATAAAAAGTTTTATCCAAATATCCCTGAGCATCAATGCTATTAAAGGCACTAAGAAAAGTACCACAATAATCTTCCTGTAAAGTTTTCTTCAGAAACGAATCAAATATATCATTACGATTTAGGTTTGTTTCCGGAAGCATACATTGCTCTAGCTGTATCCACCGAAGATTATCCTCACTTTCAACAGAGATTTCATTTTTACTACAATAATCAAGTATCTTTTGTGCAAACTCTGCTAATCCAGCTAAAGAGAACGCCTTAATTGCTATACATGTTTCTTCCTCTAAAAAAGTATATCCGACTAAAAGAACATTGTTCTTTAGTTCACTTTCATCGTAAAGAAGGAAGTCAATATATCGTGTTCTCAAATCATGAAATAGATACCTGTCTGTAAAGCGGATATTTTCTTCATACTCTTTTATATAATTCGTTAACTCAGAAGGCGTATCAGCTAAAAACTGTATACTATCGATTATTTCCTCCAACCAGTATCTAACATCTAATGGAGAGTCAAAATGTTGATTTAATGCTATTCTGTATATAGGAATTGGAGGAAATTCAGATTCTTCTTCTATAAACGAGTACCCTTTAATGTCAAAAATCCTTTGTTCCTTTTTCTCTTTAACAACTTGTATATTCTTCATATTAGCACCTCGTTTCAAGTGCCATCAAGCAGGAAAACACATCCTCTATATTCTCGGTATTAGAGTAAATCTGCTCTAGTACACTTGGAACTTTATCTATATCATAGAAGATTACATTCTCGTATTTGAATTCATCATTGGTACCTTGTTTGTAAGGGTATAAAATGATGCTTTTTGCAACATCGCTTTCCTCTTGTGTCCTCAATGCTTGATTGTATCTCTTGATAAAATCTGAACTACTGGGATTATCAGTGGAAATAATGTGATATTCTATTTTATCTCCCTGATTTTGGGTTTGATAGAAGCCTCTTTTCTTACTTCTAATAATTATTTTTTCATCGCTACGACTCAAAATATATTCAAGTGCATCACACAAAAGTGTCTTTTTTGATATTGAAGTAGCTGACTTCCATTTATCCGTTAAGCCAACACTCTCATTTGTATTTTCCTCATCGTTATCATTTTGAGGAACTGTAACATTTGGACTTGGCTTCTTTATTTTGTGCGTTTTAGAGGGACGATTTCTATATTGGTCTAAGATGCGCATAATAACTTGTGTATAATTCCTATAATTTGAATTCGTTTTTACTTGTGGGTCATTATTTATTGCTTCTAAAATCTCATCTACATATGCATCTAAAGATATTTCATAATATTTTTCGTAGCGAGATTTTATCATTTTAAACAATTTCTGAACCTCTACTTCAGAAGAAATATTTTCAATCTGATATGTTCGTCCTTTTTTTCTAGATACGTATGCAGGATCATCAAATGACTCAGAATCATTACCCACTGACTCACTTTCAGCGAATACAAAAAAAAGATTTTTATATGTGTCAATACTATCGGTAAATAGCTTTATATCTTCGAAGAAAACCTTT